>NZ_JBQLID010000003.1:0-294413 GCF_056034405.1 Marinococcus sp. LNHM4E3-1
TCTCCGTAAAAAGTTTGATGCTGTGGCATCCGAAATGCCCTAAAAATGTGTTGCTTTTGATTGGGGCTCTGGCTTGTCTTTCCTTTTCAAAGAACAATCTGTCGTTATTTTCGCGACTTTTATATACTAACACCGGAGCGTTATTAAGTCAATAACTTTTTTCAGCTGCCTGAACAGCCCGCCGCTCTCTTTACGGCGACAAAAAATAATATATCATCGTTTCTTATTTGTACGCAACCCATTTTTATATTTTCTTTTAATTTTTTATATAAATGCCGGCTTTCGAGTCAGAAAGCCGGCAGAAAACTGTCTACTCTTCGTGAGAAACCTGGCTGCGCATTTGCGGAAACAAGAGCACATCTCTGATAGAAGCAGAGTTCGTTAGCAGCATCACCAGCCGGTCAATGCCTATACCGAGCCCTCCTGTTGGTGGAAGTCCGTATTCCATTGCTTCAAGATAATCGTAGTCCATCATATGAGCTTCTTCATCTCCAGCTTCTCTTTCTTCCACCTGTTTTTCGAACCGCTCCCGCTGATCTACAGGATCGTTTAACTCACTAAAGGCGTTTGCATGTTCACGTCCTACAATAAATAATTCAAAGCGGTCTGTAAATCTGGAATCTTTTTCATTTTTCTTTGCAAGCGGAGAAATAGCGAGCGGATGACCGTAAACAAAAGTAGGCTGAATTAGTTTTTCTTCCACAAAGTGCTCGAAGAATTCGTTAACCACATGACCAAAGGACATCGTTTCCCGAATAGGCACATTATGTTCTTTAGCCAGCGCTCTGGCTTCTTCGTCACTCATTTCCTGCCAGAAATCCACGCCGGTTTCTTCTTTGACAGCGTCTACAATGTGCATTCTTTTCCACTGATTACCGAGTTCAATCTGTTCGTCTCCGTATTGGAGCGTGGTACTCTCAAGTACATCTTCTGCGATCTGTACGATCAAGCTTTCGGTCAGGTCCATAATATCTTCATAGTCTCCGAAGGCTTCATACAATTCCATCATAGTAAATTCAGGGTTATGGCGGGTGGAAATACCTTCATTCCGGAAGACGCGGCCAATTTCATATACTTTTTCCATGCCACCGACAATCAAACGCTTTAAATGCAATTCAATCGCAATACGAATGTACAGCTCCATGTCTAGAGCATTATGATGAGTAACAAACGGACGCGCAGACGCTCCGCCCGGTATTGTATGCAGCATCGGTGTTTCTACTTCCAAAAAGCCCTGACGGTTCAAATGATTTCTCATGGATTGGATGATCTTACTCCGCATGATAAACGTATCTTTCACTTCGGGATTTGCAATAAGATCTAAATAACGCTGGCGGTAGCGCTGTTCAATGTCCTGAAGTCCATGGTATTTATCAGGCAGCGGGCGAAGAGCCTTTGTTAAGAGCGTTACTTCTGTGGCCCGCACAGATAATTCCCCTACATTTGTTTTAAATGCACGGCCGCGCACCCCGACAATGTCTCCAATATCCATATCCTTAAAGCCTTCGTATGCTTCGTCGCCGACTTCGTCTTTCCGTACGTAAATCTGAATCTGCCCTTCAAGATCCTGCAGGTGGGCAAATCCTGCTTTCCCTTTTCCACGCTTAGTGACCATGCGCCCCGCTATCGTAATATCCGTATTTTTTTCGCTCAGCTCTTCCTTAGAGAAGGCGTCGAACTCCCGGTGCATAGTTTTTGAATCATAAGTACGCGCGAAGCGTTCTCCAAATGGGTTTTTCCCTTCATTAATCAGCGCTTCTCTTTTTTCACGCCGTACACGGAACTGGTCGTTCAGCTCTTGATCCTGGCTCATAGTAGTCTCCCCTTTAGATCGCTTTTAATTTTTTCTTCTATTATATAATACCTTTTGTTTCCAGTTTTATTCCAGCACTCATAAACAGAGCGGCTTCCCTGGAAGAAGCCGCTCTGCGTGCAAATGCTTATGCCATACTGGGAGCTTCCGTAGAACCGACAAAATTATATAGTGTTTCCGCCACTTCATCGCGTGTATTCAGTTCATTTACTTTACCCCGTACCTTAGAGCCGCCGTGCATGCCCTTTAGATACCAGGCCACGTGCTTGCGCATTTCCCGCACAGCCACATCTTCACCTTTCAACTCTATCAAACGATCCATATGCACGATACACACATCCATTTTTTCCTTTGGAGTTGGTTCTTCTTCTACAAGCTTTCCTGTCTCCAAATACTGTACTGTCCGGTAAAACATCCAAGGGTCCCCGAGAGCGGCACGGCCGATCATGACTCCGTCCACTCCAGTCGTATCAAGCATCGCCTGGGCGTCCTGGGGAGTAGAGACGTCCCCGTTGCCAATTACCGGGATGTTCACGGCGTCTTTTACTTCCTTAAGTATTTCCCAGTTTGCCACACCTTCATACATCTGCACCCGGGTGCGCCCGTGTACCGCTACGCCTTCGCCGCCGGCTGCCTCAATTGCCTGAGCATTCTCCACAGCCAGTATGTGCTCGTCATCCCAGCCCATCCGCATTTTTACCGTTACGGGCTTATCTACTGCGTTCACAGCTGCTTTTACCATTTGATAGATTTTATCCGGATCAAGCAGCCACTTGGCCCCTGCATCACACTTAGTGATTTTCGGCACAGGACAGCCCATATTTATGTCAATGATATCTGCATTGGTATGCTGATCCACTACTTCAGCAGCCCCGGCCATCGTTTCTTTGTCCCCGCCAAAAATCTGGAGACTGAGCGGCTTTTCCCTTTCATCCACGTAGAGCATCCGCATCGATTTTTCATTTTCATGCAGTATTGCTTTGTCGCTTACCATTTCTGCGCACACAAGCCCTGCTCCAAATTCCTTCGCAATCAGCCGGAAAGCAGGGTTGCTGACTCCTGCCATCGGAGCAAGCACCACCGGGTTATTCATTTCTATGTCACGAATTTTTAACACCACAGCAACCTCCTATGTGTTGTCTTTATTTTTCACGCGTCGTTGTTTTCTATTGACAGCTCGCCCCAGTATACTACGTCAGCCCGTTCTTTCTCTGGCAGATTTTTTACATACCAACGAACCGTCTTGTCCTCGTGAACAAAACGGTCGGGGGCAATATCAAAAAAGGGGACCAGAACAAAGGCCCGCTCAGTTAACCGGGGATGCGGAATAATTAAATGCTCCTTGTTCATATTTTCTTCATCATAGATAAGAATGTCAAGGTCCACCGTTCTCGGCCCCCATCGTTCTTCACGTATGCGCTCAAGCTCATGCTCGATCCGGTGAAGCGCCTCCAGCAGTTCTTCCGGTCCGTAATCAGTGCTCCATTCAGAAACCATATTCAGAAAATGCGGCTGATCGACCACCCCTACCGGTGCGGTTTCATACACCGGGGAAAGCTTTATCAGCTGCATCTGCTTCTCCTTTTGCATAGCCTGAACCGCCCGCTTTAAATACTCTTCCCGTTTCCCGAGGTTTGACCCCAGGGCAATAAAAACCTGGGGCATTACGGACGAACCCTGGTCATTTCAATGGCAACATGATCGTAGTGTCCCGGAATTGGAGGATCCGGTTTAATCACTTTTACATGAAGCTGCTTAACGATTTCAAAACGCGCAAATATTGTTTCAGCGATTTTTTCAGCAATAGTTTCTACCAGCCGGAATGTTTGGTTTTCCACGGCATCTTTCACCGCTTCGAATGCTTCGGCATAGTTAACGCTTTTTTCTACGTCATCCTCTGCCGCTGCCGGCTTTAGATCCGCTTCGAGTACTAAATTGACGCGAAAGCGCTGGCCGAGCCTGTTTTCCTCCTCAAACACTCCGTGATAAGCGTAAAACTCCATTCCCTGTAAATGAATTTTATCCAACCGAATGCTCCTTTCTTACTCCGAGCATAGCGTCCATCATCCGGGCTACGCGCGTCATTTCTTTTACGTCATGCACACGGACAATATCGCACCCGCGTTCAATACCAAGGCTTACTGTAGCGCCTGTTCCTTCTACCCGGTCGTCGGCAGGAAGCTCAAGCGTTTTTGATATGAGCGATTTACGGGAGCTGCCAAGAAGTACGGGATACGAAAGCGACGTAAACTGATCCATTTTCCGCATCGCTTCCAGATTCTGCTCATAGGTTTTTGCAAAGCCTATGCCGGGATCCAGAATAATACGGTCTGCTTTGACTCCGGCCTTCTCGCAAATGGCTATGCTTTCATAAATATCCTGAATCATGTCCGGCATCAAATCCTGGTACTCAGTATTATCCCGGTTGTGCATCAAAATTATTGGCACGTCGTATTCAGCTGCTACCCGGGCCATGTCGGGATCTGCTTTTGCTCCCCACACATCATTAATGATATCCGCCCCAGCTTTAACAGCTGCCTCGGCGGTGGACGCTTTATAGGTGTCCACGCTGATAGGTACGCCTATACGGCTCCTCAGGGCTTCGAGCACCGGGACAATCCGCCGCTGCTCTTCTTCTGCTTCTACAAATGCCGCCCCGGGGCGTGTGGACTCCCCGCCGATATCGATAATATCCGCTCCGTCCCCCACCAGTTTTTCTGCCTGCGCGACAGCATGCTCCACCTCGCTGTAACGGCCTCCGTCAGAAAAGGAATCCGGCGTCACATTTAAAATCCCCATGACAAACGTTTTTAAGGAAAAATCAAGCTCCCAATTCTTCCATCGCATTACCTGATTGCGCATTTTCTCTCCTCCCTGCCGTGCCAGCTGTTATTTTCTCTCTCTTTCTTTCTGGTAGCGGCGGTGCAGCAGCCGGGCCGCTGAATAGCTTGGAAAATAATAATCCCCAAGGGCACGGACCGCTGCAATTTCCTGAATAGAATTCGTGACAAACATTTCTTCTGCCGTTTCTATATCCTGCGGGAGGAAGTGGCCTTCCTCCACGGTGTAGTCATTTTCATGTGCTAACTGTATCACAAATTGACGGGTAATGCCGTTTAAAATACCTGTCTCCACTGCCGGTGTATACAAAGTATCTCTTTTCCGCCAGAAAATATTGGACACGATGCCTTCTGCAGCATATCCCCCGCTATTGACGAAAATACCCTCCGCCGCCGGACGGTCTTTTATTTCCTGCTTGGCGAGCCAGTTGTTCATATAATGGTGGGACTTCATGCGTTCCCGGCCTTCCGGACTGTTGCGCCTCAGCTGAAGCCATAAGGCGTCCTTTTGCATAGGTTCTGCTCCCGCTGCCGGAAGCGGCTTCATGTAAATAACAATAACCGGCTCAAGATAGGGAGTCGTTTGAAGCCCCAGACTTCCGGGCCCTGCGGATACATTATATCGTACGTAGGCATTCTCTAGCCCATTGGCGTCGAGCAGCTGCTGAATTTCTCCCTCCACCGTTTCGCGTTCATAGCGGAAGACAATGCCGAGCTCTTCTGCGCCGGCTTCGAGCCTTTCCATATGAGCATTCAGCAAAAACGGGTGCCCGTTATACACCCGAAACGTCTCAAATAAGCCGAGCCCGTACATAAAACCGTGATCAAACACAGAAAGACGAGCTTCGCCCGCCTTCTTTACCTCACCGTCTATATATACATACAATACTACAGCACCTCTTCCGACTGCCGGTGCCGATCCACAAAGCGCTTGAGCATCTGTTTCCCTTCACCGGTCATAATCGATTCAGGGTGAAACTGCACTCCTTCCACAGGAAGGGTGCGATGGCGAATACCCATAATCTCCCCGGCGTCCGTTTCAGAGGTGATGTCAAAGCAGTCCGGCAGTGTTTCTCTTTTCACAATTAACGAGTGGTATCTTGTAGCCGTCAATGGATTTGGAAGATCGGTATAAATACTCACACCGTCATGGTGGATCTCCGATGTTTTTCCGTGCATCAGCCGTTCCGCCCGTACAACATCGCCGTCAAAAGCCTGCGCAATCGCCTGATGGCCGAGGCAGACACCAAAAATCGGGATTTCACCGGCAAAGCGGCGTATCGCTTCGACGCTGATCCCCGCCTCATCCGGACTGCAGGGCCCCGGGGAAATCATCAGAATATCGGGATTCAAATGGGCAATCTCCTCCACCGTGATTTGGTCGTTGCGCCGCACTTCGAGTTCTTCTCCCATTTCTCCGAGGTACTGCACGAGGTTGTACGTAAACGAGTCATAGTTATCAATCATTAAAATCATGCGAAAATCTTCCTTTCTATTCTAGTCTCAGCTCTGCTCGTGGGTGATGCCGGCCTCTGCTTCACTCTGTCTTTTCGCTTCCCATAACGCTTTGGCTTTTTTGATTGATTCTTTGTATTCTGCTTTTGGATCAGAGTCGATAACGATCCCGGCCCCTGCCTGAACATGGGCGTACCCGTCCTTGGCAAGCATGGTGCGGATAGAAATGTTCAGCTCTGCATCCTTGTTGTAGCCGATCCAGCCAAGCGCTCCTGTATAAAAACCCCGGCGTACCGGCTCGAGCTCTTCAATAATTTCCATTGTCCGTACTTTCGGAGCACCGGTGATCGTCCCTCCCGGGAACACTGCCCTTATCATATCATACACCTGCTCTGTTTCAGCAAGTATTCCTCTTACATTAGAGACAATATGCATCACGTGGGAATACCTTTCCACTGCCATTAATTCATCCACTTTTACAGAACCATAGCGGCAGACACGGCCCAGGTCATTTCTTTCAAGATCGACAAGCATGACATGCTCGGCCCGCTCTTTTTCCGTGCCCATCAGCTCCTGTTCAAGCGCCATATCCTCCTGTTCGTCCTTCCCTCTCGAACGGGTTCCAGCAATCGGGCGGGTGGACACCTCCGCACCCCGTTTTTTAACCAGAAGCTCCGGGGAGGCACTGACCGTCTGCCAGTCCGGTGTATGCATATAGCCCATATAGGGGGAAGGATTCAGCTCTCTCAGCTTTTGATAAATATGAAAGGCAGAGGTATGCAAAAGTTGTGTCTGGCGAGTGGATAAATTCACCTGGAAGACATCCCCCGCAGCAATATACTCTTTAATCTGCTCTACTGCTCCGCCGAACAATTCCCCGGAAAAGGAGGGCACCGACTTTTCGGCAGATACAGCCCCCTTCGATTCTGAACGCTCCTGTCCGGCAGACCTTTCTGCCGCCTCCATCCATGTTTTTTTCCATTTCTCGACGAATTTAACGGCGTCTTCCCCTTCAGCATGTAAATGCCATACCCACGTTTTCCCGGTTTTTTTATCATGAATGAAAAACAGGTCATACAGTAGAAAATACGCATCCGGCATCCTAAGGTCATCCACCGCGAGTTCCGGCAGCTGTTCAATATAACGTACATAATCGTAGCTTATCTGGCCTACCGCTCCCCCCTGGAACGGCGGCAGATCCGGATCCTCTGGAAGATTGTACGGCTCCATCCATTTTGCCAATGCTTCAAGTGGATCTCCTGCATGCATTTCAGTACTTCCATGTCTATGAAGGCTCGTCTCTCCATCTTTCCCTTCCACTACCGCAAAGGGGCAAAGGCCAGCGATATCGAGTTCGCCCTGACGTCCACTTTCAAGCAGCACATGGTAAGGTTCTTCCCTGGCAAGAAAGTCGAACGCCTGAAAAAACTGGTCATTCGTCTGAAAAAACGACGTCGTAGTCTGTGTATATGATTCTCCTGCTTGAGGCCCTCGGGCCAGTCGCTCATCCATTATGTGTATGCCCCCGGTTTCATCCAATTCTCTCTTTTTTTACAGAAAATTCTCTTTACATTTCTACCAAGTCTACGAAATTTTTTATAAAAAAACAATCAGAACGCTGCGTTTGCTTCATTACCCTTTTTCGTTTCCATTCACTCCAAATAAACCAAAGCGCCTCATTAAAGCTATTTCCATAAAAAAAGCCCGTCCCTTTTTGAGGGTACGGACTTTTAAACGTTTTTTATCTCAGTCTACAGTGTCTTCAAACTGGTAAAGAGGCGTACTCAAGTAGCGCTCTCCGTTACTAGGAATAACAGTCACGACCTTTTTGCCTTTGCCGAGCTTTTTCGCTTCCTGAAGAGCCACATAAATAGCCGATCCGGAAGAAATACCGCCCAAAATGCCTTCCTCGCGGGCAGCGCGGCGGGCATATTCAAACGACTGCTCCGTGGTTGCTACCGCTACTTCATCGTAAATGTCTGTATTCAGCGTACCCGGTACAAAACCGGCACCGATGCCCTGAATTTTGTGAGGGCCTTTATTTCCGCCGTTTAAAATTGGGGAATCTGCCGGCTCAATACCTACAATACGCATCTCCGGATAGTGCTCCTTCAAAAGGCCGCCTGCACCGGAAATCGTGCCACCAGTCCCGATTCCGGAAACGAAGGAATCAATCGGCCCGTCAATCTGCTCCAGCAGTTCGCGGCCGGTAGTTTCACGGTGGATTTTCGGATTGGCTTCGTTTTCGAACTGCTGCGGCATAAAGTAGCCTTTTTCTTCAGCAAGCTCATTCGCTTTAGAAATCGCACCACCCATGCCGTCAGGTCCTGGTGTAAGCACCAGTTCCGCACCGTATGCACGAAGAAGATTGCGACGCTCCATGCTCATTGTTTCCGGCATTACCAACACCGCCGGATAGCCTTTGGCAGCAGCTACCATCGCAAGGCCGATGCCTGTGTTACCGCTTGTTGGTTCAACGATTGTATCCCCTTCTTTTAAACGGCCATCCCGTTCAGCAGCTTCGATCATAGCAAGACCAATACGGTCTTTAACACTGCTTCCTGGATTCATATACTCAAGTTTCAAATAAACATCTGCATCATTTTCCCCGGTTAAACGGTTTAGTTTTACTACGGGAGTATTTCCAATGAGTTCTGTAACGTTATTTGCAGCCTTCATTCATGCTCCTCCTTCAAACACCAAGTAAATTTATTGGTTTTATTATAATTTAATCGTACCAATTTGGTCAACTTCTGTCAATCTGTAGATCAAAAGGCGCATAAATAATCTAGGAGCGGTTTTCAATTTCAGAGGTGCGCTCTTTCAAACGCTCCAGATCATCCACATCCAGGTGATAGACCTCGTTACAAAAGTGACAAGTTGTCTCGGCTCCCCCATCCTTTTCAATCATATCCTGGAGCTCGTCGGTGCCAAGAGAAATAATCGCATTTTCCACCCGCTCCTTGGAGCACTGGCAGGAAAATTGAACCGGCTGGGTATCGAGCACATTCACTTCTTCACCGAGGATAATATGAAGAATTTCCTCCGGGGTTTTACCGTGTTCAATCAGCTTGGAGACCGGTGGCATCTGCTGTATCTGCTGCTCAAGGCGCACTACATATTCTTCCTCTGCATCAGGAAGAACCTGAATAATAAACCCGCCTGCTGCTTTTACAGAGTTATCCGGGTTGACAAGCACTCCAAGACCGACAGACGAAGGCAGCTGCTCGGAATTCGCAAAGTAATACGTAAAATCGTCTCCGAGTTCACCGGAAACAATCGGAACGTTGCCGGTAAACATGTCCCGCATGCCAAGATCTTTAACGACCGATAAGGTTCCTTCTGTTCCGACGGCACGGGCTACGTCCAGTTTACCGCTATCGTTCAAATCGAAGTGAACCTGCAGGTTGTGGGCATATCCCCTCGTATCACCCGAAGAGTTACTGTCGACAATAATTGGACCCATCGGCCCATGCCCTTCAATTTTAATGGTCAGTTTATCGTCGCCTTTAAGCATCGCTCCCATCATGGAACCCGCTGTCATCGCCCGGCCTAAAGCCGCCGAAGCAGTCGGCCATGCCTGGTGGCGTCTGACCGCCTCATCCACCATTTCTGTCGTGTGTACGGCGTAAGCACGAACCTGATGATTAAACGCTGTTGCTTTTACTAAATAATCCTTCATTGATTTAATTCCTTCCTTTCCACTCTTGCTCTCTATATCATAATATTATCTTTGAAAACCTGATACATAGTATTGTACAAAACCAATTGAAAAACAACTAATCCGCTCGCATGCTTTCTGTTTATGCTATACCGCAGAACGTGCGGAGAAAAACATCCGCTCTCTTTTAAGCATACAAAAAAGGATGCCCGCTTAAAGGCACCCTTTCTTTCATGCTAGTCACGACGGTTCGTATCGTCGCTGTCGGAGCCCGAGTCCGAAGAAGTTGTCGTTTCTTCAGAAGAGGTTTCCTCCGAAGAAGATTCACCGCTGTCATCTTTTAGGACGTGGTCAGCCTGCTCCTCTTCATTCTTTTGCTCTTCGCTTTTCGTAGCACCCATCTCTTCATCCGATTTATTCGAATAGTGATCCTCTGGAAGCTTGCCATCTTCAACAAGGGAACGGATCTGCTCTGCATCCAGCGTTTCCAGCTCCAGAAGGCTTTGGGCTACAAGCTCAAGCCGGTCTTTGTACTGCGTAAGAATCTGTTTACAGCGTTCATACGATTCCATAATGATTCTTTGCATCTCATTATCAATTTCGTGAGCGATAGCGTCACTGTAATTTTGTTCGTTCTGCATGTCACGGCCGAGGAATACCTGGCCGCCGCCGCTTGAGCCAAACTGCAGCGGGCCGAGCTTTTCACTCATACCGTATTCGGTAACCATGCGGCGGGCGATATCTGTAGCACGCTGGAAGTCATTATGAGCACCTGTACTCACTTCGTTAAACATAACTTCCTCTGCCACACGGCCGCCTAACAGGCCGACAATTTTATCGAGAAGCTCCGGCTTGGTCATAAAGTAACGATCTTCCTTCGGAAGCATCATTGCATAACCGCCGGCCTGGCCGCGCGGAACGATGGTTACCTTGTGCACCATATCCGCGTTTTCAAGCTTCATACCAACAACTGTGTGCCCTGCTTCGTGGTGCGCCACGATGTTACGTTCTTTTTCTGAAATAACGCGTGATTTTTTCGAAGGACCGGCAATAACGCGGTCAATCGCTTCTTCCACATGCGTCATTCTAATCTTCTGCATATCAGCACGGGCTGCCACAAGCGCCGCTTCGTTCAGAAGGTTTTCGAGGTCCGCCCCGGTAAAACCAGGCGTACGCTGTGCGATGGCCCGGAAGTTAACGTCTTCTGCAAGCGGCTTGTTGCGCGCATGCACCTGAAGGATTTCCTCCCGGCCGTTTACATCCGGACGGCCGATAAGAATCTGACGGTCAAAACGTCCTGGACGGAGAAGTGCAGGGTCGAGTACGTCGGCACGGTTAGTCGCTGCAATGATAATGATACCTTCATTGCCGGCAAAGCCGTCCATTTCAACCAGAAGCTGGTTCAACGTCTGCTCCCGTTCATCGTGGCCGCCGCCGACGCCGGCACCACGCTGTCTTCCCACTGCGTCAATCTCATCAATGAAAATAATACACGGTGAATTTTTCTTCGCGTTTTCAAAAAGGTCACGTACACGGGAAGCACCGACACCGACAAACATTTCCACGAAGTCTGAACCACTGATGGAAAAGAACGGTACGTCTGCTTCTCCGGCGACCGCCTGGGCGATCAGCGTCTTACCTGTACCCGGAGGACCGACAAGAAGTACGCCTTTTGGAATACGGGCACCGATGTTGGAGAATTTACGGGCATCTTTCAGAAAGTCAACGACTTCTACAAGCTCCTGCTTTTCTTCCTCCGCACCGGCTACGTCTTTAAAACGCACCTTCTTTTTGTCTTCCTGGTACATCTTCGCCTTACTTTTACCAAAGTTCATCATCTTGCTGCCGCCGCCCTGGGACTGGCTGAGCAGGAAGAAGAACAGAAGGAAGATAATGATGAATGGAATCATCGTTGTAAGGAAAGTAACCCAGCCGCTCGTTTCTTCTTCCGGCTGCGTATCAAATTCGACAGCGTTGCCGTTAGGCCCCTGTGCTGTCTGCAGCTGCTGTGTTGATTCATCTGTCATCGGAATATACGACTCGTACGTTTCCGCATTTTCAGTATCTTCACTGGTGGCAGCTGTTACATTGTAAACTCCGCCCTCGGGCTGGAGCGTAATAGTAGCAAATTCGTTCTCACTAAGACGTTCATTGAACTCTGTACTGCTGATTGTATTTGTATCTGCACCATCGTTTTGGGCAAAGCTGATAATCCCTATAATAACCAGGAATAAAAAAAGCCAAAACACAGTGTTACGAAAAATTCGGTTCATTCCTGACCTCCTCCTGCATACATCGAAAGCTGCAATAATAGTATCATATTCACTTGTCTGTTCCTAATCATCCGCCTTGATAAATCTCGGGCTTTAATACACCAATATACGGCAGATTCCGGTATCTTTCTGCGTAATCCAGACCGTAGCCCACAACAAATTCATCCGGCACTGTAAAGCCAACCAGGTCTGCGGTAAGGTCCACTACCCGTCCCTCCGGCTTATCCAGGAGCGTTACCACTTTTAACGACTTTGCTCCCCGGGTCTGCAGGAGGCTGATTAAGTATTTAAGCGTGCGCCCGCTGTCAATAATGTCTTCAAGTATTACGATGTCTCTGTCGTAAACCGTTGTATCCAGGTCTTTGATAATTTTAACTTCCCCAGTGGAAACCGTGCCCCCGGCGTAGCTTGAAACGTCCATAAAATCCATCTCAAGATGAATGTTCATGCGCTTGACAATATCAGCCATAAAAGGAAGTGCTCCTTTTAAAACTCCGATCACTAAAGGAAAACGCCCGTCATATTCTTCCGTAAGCGTTGTGCCCAGTTCTTTAATTTTTGTCTGCAGTTCTTCTTCCGAGATTAATATATCCTGTATTTCGTCGTGCATCTGAATGTCTTTACCCTCCCAAGCGAATTTCATTCTTTCATCCGGGCTGAATTTTAACAGCCGCTGTTTTATTTTATAAAACTATAGTCACAAAACAGAAGCATTACAACCATGTTATAAGCTGCCATTGTTAAAAATGGTCCATTTTCAATCATAGCACGTATAAAGGGAATTTGCTTCCCTGCACAACAAATTTTCCGAAATTGTCACTTCTTATTTCACGTGCCTGCCCAGTGCTTTTTCCATACGAAATAGGCTGATTCTTTTTCATAGCGAAAGGAGGCACGCAGGCCGGGGAGCCATAAAATAGTCCCTTTTTCATCTGTAAATACGGGCCGGTGCGCACGTTCATGCTTTGGAACTTTTTCGTCTATAAACAGACGATGAATTTTTTTCGCTTCCTTCATGCCTGGTATATGTATTCGGTCCCCTGCGCGCGGGGGTCTTACGTATATCGGGAACGAAAGAATTCTTTCCGGGACAGCCACCCACCAATCCGCATCCTCCGGACGGTCACGACTTACCCTGACGACCCCGGGGCCGTATTTGTAGTTACCGTAGTCAGAAATACGGACCAGTTCAGGAAAAGAAGGGCCGGATTTTCCCCTGCATAAGAATTCCAGCCTATCGTAAGATTTGCGGACCAGTATCCCCCCGGGTAAATGAAGCTCTCCTGAAGCGCCGGCGGCAGAAGCCAGACTGATACAGGAATCCACCAAAGAAGCCGAAATACCTGTTTCTTCTGCAGAAAAATAATAATTTAATAGTAGCGAAACCGTTTCCCTTTGTAAAGCAAGAGGGGTTTCATGAAAAAAATCCATTCTTACAGCTGCATAATTAAGTTCCAGCTTTTCTCCGTAAAAATCGAGAGAAGCACCTGCCTGGCTGCGCATATAGTTTTGCTGTTCTTTATGCCATTCATATTTTTTCTGCATGTGCTGATGCACTGAAGGAAATTCATCTGTCAGCGCCGGAATGACGTGGCGGCGCACCCGGTTGCGCCTGTAATCGTCCGTAGCATTGCTTTCATCCTCCACGTAAGGTATGCCGTGCTCTTTGCAATAGAGCAGAATTTCTGTTTTTTTCACACCAAGCAGAGGACGTGCAATTTTCAAACCGTTCATTGCACGCTTCGGGGCAATTCCTTCTTCACCGAGTAGCGACCGGCCCGAAGCTGCCTGCATGATCATCGTTTCAAGCTGATCATCTGCATGATGGCCGGTCATCAGAACGCTGTAGTCAAAATGTTCCATAGTGCGGAAAAAGAAATCATACCTTTTTTTCCGGGCCACTGCCTGTGTCGCCTTTTCATCAGGGGTTTCTTTCATAAACATTGCCGCCGAAAAAAAAGGCAGCTGCTGATGCTCCGCCCACGTCCGCACCATCTGCGCCTCGGATTTCGATGTTTCCGGACGGAAGCCATGGTTTACATGCGCAATTCCCAGGGTGAATTCATATTTACTCTGTAAGCTTTTCAGGATGGACGCAGCTGCCATGGAATCCGGGCCCCCGGAGACCGCTGCGAGTACTTTCGCTCCCGGCGGTATCATTTCCCATCTGGTGATCCATTCTTCAACGATGTGTTTCATAACGCTGGCCCACCCCTTTGCCAACAGAAAATACCGAAAATGCGAACACGAGGCCAGCCGCAATTGCAATGGCCTGAAGCACTGTTTCCACGCCCTGCTCCAGTCCGTATAAATACCGTTCCTGTACGAATGCAAGCATCGTTTCATACGCCCTGCTGCCAGGGATCAGTGGAATGATTCCCGGGAGACTGAAGGTTGTCACCGGGACTTTCATAAACCGGGCAAACCATTGGCTGACAAACGAAGCAAAAAATGCAGCTACCGCCGCCGCAAAAACGAGCGACAGGCCTAAAACCGGCATCAGTGAATAAATCGCCCACGTACCTACACCGATAAACCCGCCCCACCAGACGAGCCGGAGCGGAATATTAAAAATAATCGCAAAAGCGATCGTCGCGACAAAACAAAGGCCCAGCTCTAATGCAAACATCGCCATCGTTATTTCCCTCTTTTCCTCAGTCTATACGAAAAAAATTGTGAGTGCTACTGCCACACCGCCTGCTATAGACATGCTTGAGACAGCCGCTTCGGCGCCCCTTGCTACTCCTGCCACCAGATCTCCCGACATTAAATCACGCACCGCGTTCGTCAGCGGCACACCTGGTACAAGAGGAATAATCGTGCCGATAATTACCTGGTTGGTATTCATTACAAGTCCCATCTGCACCATCAGCATGGCTATTAAAGCACCCGTGAATGAGGCCAGAAACTCCGAGAAAAACTTCACTTTCAGCCTCATTTGGTAGCGTACGAGCGCTACCGCTGTCACGAGTCCGCCAAGTGCGGCCGGCAGCATATCCATAATGCTCGAGCCGATCAAATAAGAAAAAGCGCCCCCGCCAATACCGGAAGCCAGGTAAATGAACCATACAGGATAATTCATCGGTGATTCTTCGATTTCTTTTAACTGCTTCTTTACTTCCCTTGAAGTAAGAAGACCACTCACGTATTCCCTCGACAGCTGGTTGACTGAGGTCACTTTGCTCAAATCCTGGTAACGCTCCTCAATTCGGAGCATCTGTATATGATCACGCTGGTCTACAGGCGATTTAAACGACAAAAAGATAGCTGTTGTCGTCACAAATGTATTCACCTGCTCCATTCCGGCAGCCCGGCCCATTCTCCGCATTGTGTCCTCTATCCGAAACGTTTCTGAACCGTAGCGGAGCATAAGCTGTCCGGCATGCAGACACATAGCCATAATGTCATCTGCTTTTTCCACGTGCCTCCCCGCCCTTCCTCAATTAATATGTAAATGTGCTTTCGCTTAAAGTATAGAATACTCGCCAGCGGAACAAAAGTAGTTTTCAGCAGTGAAACCGCTTTAATTATCTGGAACAAAATAAAACCACTGCCCAATTGGCAGTGGAAGCATTCAAGTTATAATTTGGTAGCGGCGGAGGGGATCGAACCCCCGACCTTACGGGTATGAACCGTACGCTCTAGCCAGCTGAGCTACGCCGCCATTTATTGCGACATTCACGATTATAAATTGTTTTTGTATTAAAAGTCAATATGCGCTATGAAATTAATTTCTGCTGAAGCATTTCCCCAAACAAAGAGAGCCTGCCGTGCGTTGGCAGGCTCTCTCCAGGGTTGGAAGCTTTCGGCATTACTTGCGGGATTTTTTTCCTCGTTTTTCAGTTTGCTTACGGATAGTGGCCAGGCGTTCTTCACTGTCTTTCATGAAGCTGCTCATTTTGTCTTCAAAGCTTGCCGGACGCTGCTGCGGAGGCTTCGATCCTCCACGTGGCCGGTCTCCCCCGCTTTTTGGGCGACCGCTGCCGCTGCTTTTCGGGCGTTCTTCCTGAGGACGGTCCTGCGCCTTACGGATGGAGAGTCCGATTTTTCCATCATCCTCTACCTTCATCACCTTTACTGTCACTTCATCCCCGACGGACAGAAAATCACTGATGTTTTCCACGTATTTATCCGCGACTTCACTAATGTGAACGAGACCTGTTTTTCCCGGCTCCACTTCTACAAAAGCGCCAAACTTCGTAATGCCGGTAACCTTGCCCTGTATCTTGCTGCCCACTTCAATTGCCATCTAAAAAATGCTCCTCCTTATGGATCCTATATGAAATATAAAAAGAGATTAGTGCAAAAGAAAGAGAAACGCCTTACGTTTTCAATTTCTCTGTGTCCAAGTAATTATACTCGAAGCCAAAAAACAATGTCAATTAGATGAATCGCTTTCCGGAAGTTTATAAAGCGTTTCCCCTTCTTTAGTTAAATAATACTCTTCCCGGGCGACTTCTGCTATGTAATCAAGGTCGTTGTAATCCTCCACCTGCTGATTTAAATCCGCTTCTTTATCCTCAAGGTTCGCCATCTGCTCTTCCATCTGATGCTGCTCCTCATTATTGGCTGCAATGGTTTGCCACTGTGAGAACAAAGTAATTCCCATTAATATGACGACAAAGGCAGTAACAACGGTTAAAGCAGTCATTCTTTTTTTCAATCCACGGCGCTGCTTCTGTACTGAGGCTTCTTTACGGGCATCTGTTTGTGTCTGCTGGTGGGAGTGCGGTCTATGAATGTTTGTTACTTTTTTCTTTTCTTCAATCAATCAAGAGCTCCTCCTTCGCTTGTCTCTGCAAGCTTTGTTGTAAAACAAGCGCTTTATAAACCGTTTACGATTTTAGTTATGTTAATCATAACGGAGCAGCGAAAGAGTTTCAACACGGTTTTTCCTCTTTATTACAGTTTTTCGCTTTATTTTTTCTGTTTTCGCAGGTTTTCTTCCATACTAAATAATAAAGCCGCCCCAAAAAGGAACGGCCGTTCGTATTATTTGCTTTCTTCTTCCATCAGTGTATACATCGATTCTGCTTCATCTTTTTTCGTTGTATCTTTAATAGCTTCCACTCTTAATTTTAATGTCTTCGAAGCAAAACGTACGATGATTTCATCCCCAGGCTTTACTTCCGTTCCGGCCTTCGCCTGATTACCGTTTACCGTAATGCGTCCCTGGGCAGCTACTTCCTTTGCAAGAGTTCTTCGCTTAATCAGCCGGGACACCTTTAAAAACTTATCTATTCTCACCGTTACCGTTCCTCCTTCTTCGCTTCCTGCCACCATGCTTCCGCTGTCTGCAGAAAGTTTTCTTCCTTCCAGTGCCGGTTTTCTTCATTCATTTTCTGTTCAATGTAGGCAAAACGACGGAAAAACTTCTGGTTCGTCTGTTCGAGCGCTTCCTCCGGATGTACGCGAAAGAACCGGGCAAGATTAACGAGCACAAATAAAATATCCCCAAATTCCTTTGAGCTGTTTTGTTCGTTTTCTGCACGAAGCTCCGCTTTCCATTCGTCTATTTCTTCGTGGAGCTTGTCCCACATCGGAGCATCATCGCCCCAGTCGAACCCGGCCTTTGCTGCCTTTTTCTGAATTTCGTAGGCTCTCATTAGTGCCGGCATTGCCTGCGGAATATCCGCCAGTACAGAATCTTCTTCGCCATCTTTGCTTTTTTCAGCTTTTTTAATCTGTTCCCACTGCGTGTTCACTTCTTCCGGGGTAGCCGCCGCTGACTCTGCAAACACGTGCGGATGCCGGCGGATCATTTTTTCCGTTACTGATTCCACCACATCATCAATGGTGAAAAAGCCTTCTTCTTCCCCAATTTGAGCATGAAGCATCACCTGAAGCAAAATGTCCCCCAGCTCTTCCTGCAGGTTGTCATCGTCTTCAGCATCGATGGCACTTAATACTTCATAGGTTTCTTCGAGCAGGTATTTTTTCAGCGATTGGTGCGTTTGTTTCTTGTCCCATGGGCACCCGTCCGGAGCCCGGAGAGAGGCGATAATGCTGCGCAATTTGTCCCAGTCTCCGAACCGGGCCGAAAACGGCAGCGGCGGCACGTAAACGGACATTAGATTATCGACAAAATCTTCGCGGTCAAGCTCGTACAGCGGCAGCTTCTGAAGCAGTTCTGTTCCGGTTCCCGCTCCGGAAATCATGTGTACGGTGTGCTCTTCCGGATACAGCTCCATCAGCGTCAGCTTCACCTCTGAAGCTGTCATACGATCGTACACCTGGGTGAGCAGCAAATGGGTGGAGGTCTGCACGTCTTCTCTTTTCAGCGCCGTCGCATCCAGCAGCTGGAAGCCTTCACTCGGATCCAGCCGCAGGGATGCAAAGACAGGGTCTAAAAAGCTTTGTCCGCCCACGATGTCCACCCGGCATTTTTCGGCCTTTTCTGCTTCAAGCAGGTGCTGCACCACCATTTCTGCCACTAGCGGATGACCCGGGACTGCGTAACAAATTTCCCCGGAAGCTTTGGAAGCCATAAGCAGCTCTTCCGTCATTATTCCGTATGCCTCTTCAAACGAATCTGTCTGTTCGTAGACCTGGTCAAAGGTTTTATGCGCCGGCAGCTCTTCCTGAAGCTCTCTGACTACCGGGTGCTCCCTGGTACGTAAATACAGAGAGGAAGCTGCGCGGAGACGACGGTAAACGTCCAGGGGGAGCTGCCCGGCATCTCCTGCTCCGAGCCCTAAAACGGTAATAACTGGTCGCGTGTCTGCATTATTCATTAGGAAGTCCCCCTCTTTTCATTCTTATTTCCGCCTGCGGAAAATATGTTCCACTCCTGGCGTTCGAAAAGTTTTAAGCCTTTGACAAGAGCAAGGCACAATGCCACGCCGGCCCCGGCCAGACCCAGGGCCCACATGCCAGCGACCGTCCGTGCGTCTACGCTGGCGGCAGGCAGCTGCAGCATCCACAGTCCAGCGCCAAGCAGGACTAAAAGAGTCACCCAGCAGACGCACCACCTGGGGGAAGGCCAGGAAATCAGCCGGTACTTCTGCAGAAGCGCTCCCTGCAGAAGGCTCGTAACAGCAAGGCCGCCGATCGTTGCCGCAGCTGCACCAACTGCGCCAAAGGACGGTATAAGCACTATATTTCCGACGAGCTTTATGATTCCTCCAGCCACTATTGATCCGGCAGCTATCCGGACATAGCCTCCCCCCTGGAGAATCGCGTTCGCAGTTACAATCCATCCGCTAAACAGAAGTGAAATAGCGAGCGCAGCCATAAGCTCTGTTCCCCTGCTGTTTTCAAACAGCATCACATTCACAAAGTCAGCTACTGTATAAAGGCCTACAGCCGCCGCTCCGCCGATAACCAGACTGATCCGAAGAGCAAGCCCACCGAGGAAAACTCCTTCCTGTCCGCGCAACGAAGGGAGTACAGCTGCTGCGAGCGCCGTAGATACTACCGTGCCGAACTGGAGAAGCGGCTGTGCCCGGTCCAGAACACCCTTCGTTTCTTTTGCATCCTGTCCGGAAACACCGTAAGCCTCAAGGCCGGGGACTACAGTAAACGCATCTATCCATTGATAAAATAAAAACACCATTGCACCGAGACAGGCAACTACTCCCGGGATAAGCAGTTTTTTCACCATTGTTTTATACTCGTTTCCGGCTTGCCGAAAAAGAAAAGGCAGGGGTTTGCGACGATGCTGAAACCACCAGAGAAGCAGCAGAATCAAAGCCCCAACACCGGCGCCTGCTATGGAAGCTCCCATAGCTCCGGCACCTACGTTATATACCCCCTGCCCAGCCGATACTGCTGCCCAGGCAGACAACAAAATAAAGGTTACCCGGCACACCTGCTCTACTACATGCGATAAAGCTGTCGGCTCCATTTTCCCTCTCCCCTGGTAATATCCGCGTCCAAGCGAAAGTACAGGAACGAGGAGAAAGACGAATGAAGTCATACGAAGTACCGGCGTAAGCTGTTCATCTCCCATGAATCCAGCCACCACGGGCGCAAAAAGAAACAGAAGCACAAAAGCCGATACTCCTGCAGATATCAGCACCACTCCAGCCGCTTTCATCGTTTCAAGCCGGTCGGATGCTTTTTTCTGCTGTATCATTTCACCAGCCAGTACAGCCGGAAATCCGTAAAGAGCAAGAATCATCGCTATACCGTAGAACGGGTACACCTGCTGGTAAACATAATACCCAATATCCCCGGTCATATTCTGGTATGGAATCCGGTAAACAGCGCTGAATACTTTTCCTATCAGGGCAGCTGCTGTCAGCAGGGAAACGCTTTTTAGTAAACGCGCGAAAGAGCGTTTGTCATTTGTCATCTTCGGTCCCTTCCATCCGCCCGCTCTATTTCGTGGACGTTGTTTCTTCCGGCTCTTTTTTTGCTTCCTGTACCCCTTTTACGACCGCCTGCACAGAAGTGAGTATTTTCATTTCTTCGAGCCGCTGGTGCTGCACTGATATCTGAATCTTTTTCCCGCTGGTCCCGATACCTATATGACGTCCCAGATCATTTACAAGTCCGAACAGCGAAGCACCATCTGCTTCACTGCTTGCTTTTTCACCCACTAGAATAATGGTTTTGTTAGCCTCCTGGGAAACCGACTCCACTCCGGAAGCTTCCGCGCGCAGACGAATATTACTGAGAATAAACAGCTTTTCCACTTCCACCGGGTATTCCCCGAAGCGGTCGATCATCTCACTCTGCAGATCTTCCATATCCTCAAGTGTCTCAAGCCCCCGGAAGCGTTTATACATCTCTATTTTCTGCTTGGAGTCGTCAATATAAAAGTCAGGGATGTAGGCATCTGCTTTCATATTCATCTCCATCTCCGGCTCCTGCTGCTTCGGCTTATCTCCCTTACGTTCTTCAATAGCTTCTTTAAGCATCTGTGAGTACAAATCAAAGCCAACGGATTCAATGTAGCCATGCTGCTCTGCACCGAGCAGATTACCCGTGCCGCGGATGGAAAGATCTCTCATGGCAATCTTAAAGCCCGAGCCGAGCTCCGTAAATTCCTTGATCGCCTGCAGCCGCTTTTCCGCAACCTCAGAAAGCACTTTGTCGCGCTGGTACGTGAAATACGAATACGCTACGCGATTGGACCTGCCGACCCGGCCGCGGATCTGATACAGCTGAGAAAGTCCCATCCGGTCAGCATTGTTAATAATAAGCGTATTCACGTTCGGGATATCGACTCCTGTTTCTATAATCGTTGTTGTGACCAGTACATCCTTGTTGCCCTCTAAAAACTCCACCATGACTGATTCAAGCTCCTGCTCGTTCATCTGTCCGTGAGCGTAGGCGACCTCTGCTTCCGGCACAAGCATCGAAATCTGGTCAGCCATCCGGCTGATATTATCCACCCGGTTATGCATAAAGTACACCTGGCCGCCACGGCTGATTTCACGTTCTATGGCTTCTTTAACGAGCGTCGGATTGTATTCCATCACATACGTCTGTACCGGAAAACGATTTTCCGGCGGGGTCTCAATAACTGAAAGATCACGAACACCGAGCATCGACATATGCAGCGTTCTTGGAATCGGCGTCGCCGTCAGCGTTAACACGTCAATGTTTGCCTTAAGCCGTTTGATTTTCTCTTTATGAGTAACTCCAAACCGCTGTTCTTCGTCGACAATCAGCAGACCTAAATCATGAAACTGTACGTCCTTGGAAAGCACACGGTGCGTGCCGATCACAATATCGACGCTTCCTGCCTTCAGTCCCCGGGTCGTTTCGTTCTGCTGTTTTTTCGTCCGGAAGCGGCTCATTAAGCCGATGTTGATCGGCTGGTCGGCAAAACGCTCTGTGAGCGTATCGAAATGCTGCTGGGCCAAAATCGTTGTCGGCACCAAAATGGCCACCTGCTTGCCGTCCATTACTGCCTTGAACGCTGCCCGTATTGCCACCTCTGTTTTTCCGTAGCCGACATCCCCACACAACAGGCGGTCCATCGGACGTTCGCGCTCCATGTCTTCACGGATTTCTTCAATTGCTTTTATCTGATCCTCCGTTTCCTGGTAAGGGAACGTAGCAGCAAACGCCTGCTCTTCCATCGCATACCGGTTAAAGGCGTGCCCTTTCGTAGCCTCCCGTTCTGCATACAGCTTGATCAGGTCGTCGGCGATGTCTTCCACAGAGGACTGTACTTTGCGTTTTACACGCTTCCAGTCGTTGCCGCCGAGTTTATAGATTTTCGGATCCTTTTCTTCTGACCCCACATACTTTTGAACCTGGTCAATCTGTTCGACCGGCACATACAGTTTATCGTTGCCCGCATAGGACACGTTTAAGAAATCCTGGTGCACTCCTCCAACGTCCAGAGTTTCCATCCCCAGGTATTTCCCGATGCCGTGGTTCACGTGAACCACCAGGTCTCCCACCTGCAGCTCCGAATAGCTCTTGATACGTTCGGCATTGTTCAGCTTTTCCCGGCGTCTTGAGCGGCGCACCTGCTTGGTGAACGTCTCCTGCTCTGTAATGACGGCAAGCTTCTCCAACGGCAGTTCAAATCCGCTGTCGAGCCGCCCCTGCACAATAGCAGGCCGTCCCGGCGTAAACGGTCCATCCTTGTCTGCGCGCTCTGCTTCTACTCCGTAATCATCGAGAATTCTCTGCAGCCGTTCGAGCCGGTCTTTGGTCTCAGCGGCAAAAACGATACGAAATCCACCGTTCTGCCAGCGTTCAATTTCATTTTTCAGTACCGGCAGCTGGCCGTGGAACTGCTGCATCGCCTTGCTCGTGACGTTCGCCACCCGGCGCGGGTGAAACTCGGATAAACTGCGGGTGAATAAAGAAAAAAGCACCTTCGGAAAATCGATGTTTTTCATAAGCGCATGGAACGGCACCGAAAGCTGCATCTCTACCGGCAGCTCCCCCTGCTCCACCATGTTTGTCCGCCATTCTGCCTCTTCTTCATCCAGCCGTTCTGCTGTTTCCTGTACCCGGCTCACTTCATCGATAAAAAAGACCGTTTCCGGGGAAAAATAATTGCTCAGGGTAGCCGGCTCTTCATAGAAAAACTGCATATATTTGTACAGACTTTGAAAACGTACGTGCTGCAGCAGCTGCTCCCGCTCTTCCGACAGGCGCTCCTGCACCTTCTGTTTCACGGTCTCGTCCTTGACCGTTTTCAGCGTTTTGCCCAGGCTTTCCTCAAGCTGCGAGGCTGCGCGCTGAAACTGTTCCGGATAAAGTATTGTCTCCTGAGCCGGGCTAATATTCACTTTAGTAATCTGTTCAATTGTCCTCTGGTCCTCCGGATTAAACAAACGAAGAGAATCAATTTCTGTATCAAACAGCTCCAGGCGTACCGGATTGTCCGCTGTAAGCGAGTAAATGTCAATAATACCGCCACGAATGCTGAATTCACCGGGAGCCGCCACCATATCGGCCCGCTGGTAGCCGGAAGCATAGAGAAATTGCTGAAACGCATCCAGATCAAGATCGTCCCCGTTATGCAGCGGCCACTGGGCTGCTTCCCAGACAGCAGGCGGAGGCAGCAGACGGCGCAGCCCGGCCACCGGGCTTACAATAATTCCGTCAAAGCCGCTGACCAGACGGTCGAGCACTTCAATCCGCTGCGACCTCATTTCCGGGCTCGCTACCGCAATTTCAGCAGAAATAAGCTCATTGACCGTATAAATTAATACGTCCTTTTCTGACCATTCCAACAAATCATCGTACAGCTTCTGCGCCTGATACAACGTATGCGTCACTACCAGCTGAGGCTTTTGCGTCTTCTCCTGGGCAAGCGTCATAAATAACGTTCTTGCCGAGCCGCTGAGCCCTGAAATCAGCTGCTCCGAAACCCCGTTCTGGAGGTCGCTGATAACTGCGCTGATCTCCGGATTGGAGGCCAATATCGATGGTAAACCCTTCATGCTCGTTCCTCCCTGTTTATGGCGATCTCTTTTTTTTATCAAGCAAAAGGGGAGCGGAACCTGGCAGTCCCACCCCGTTTTATTAATTAAACTCGTTCATCACTTCATCAAATGATTTACTGCTCCATGCTTCCGCCGAGGCTGCGGCCTTTTTGACTGCCTCATCCATATGCTTTCTCTCTTCCGGTGGAAAGGTGCCGAGAACATAGTCGATCACAGACGCCTTCTCCGGCTTTCCAATGCCAATGCGGAGCCGCTTGAATTCCTTCGTACCCAGATGTTCAATTAACGAGCGTATACCGTTATGGCCGCCGTGCCCGCCTTTTTTACGCAGGCGGACCGTGCCGGGAACGAGATCCAGGTCATCATACACAACTAGAACGTCTTCCGGGGACGCTTTATAAAAATCAAGCATCGGGCCTACCGCTTCTCCCGAAAGATTCATATAAGTCAAAGGCTTTACCAGTATCACTTTTTCGCCCCCTGCCATTGTTTCGGCAGTTTCGCTCCTCCACTTGCTCTTTTTCCATGACAGCTTCCACATGGAAGCGAGCTCTTCAACAGCTTCAAATCCGACGTTATGACGTGTCTTTTTATATTTTTTTCCCGGGTTGCCTAACCCGACAATAAATTTCATGCTGGTCCCCCGCTCTGCCTCGTACGTATAATGTTCAGGCTGCTTCTTCATATTGTACTAAAAAAACTGCTTCTTGACGTTTAAAACGATTACAGTGCTTGTCTTATTTTAAGATATTTCAGCTTAACAGCATAGCATAAATAAAGATCGCAGGGCGCCTGTAAAACAGAGTCGCCTGCGATCTTTATTTATGACGGAAGGCAGCACGCCCTCCGTCAGCTTTGGTGCAGTGATTATGAATTGTTGTTGTCGTTGCTGCCTTCTTCAGAACCGCCTTCTTCGGATTCTTCATCCGCATCTACAAGCTCAGGCTCTTCTGCTTCTTCTTCGCCTGGCTCTTCCGGCTCTTCTTCCGGTACAAGAACAGTAACAATCGTTTCTTCCGGCTCACTCGTAATCGTGTAGTTCAAACCTTCTGGAAGATCTGCTACCTGAATGGAGTCGCCGACATTCAATGTCGAAATGTCCACGCTGATGCTGTCAGGAATTTCAGCAGGCAGTGCGCTGACAGTAATATTGAACATCATGTGGGAGACAACGCCGCCGTCTTTTTCCCCTGGCGCTTCGCCTTCGAGGCTTACAGCAACGTCTGCTTCCATTTCGGAAGTCATATCTACTTCAAAGAAGTCAACATGGATAAAGTAATCCTTGATGGAGTCAACCTGCATATCATGCACGATGACCTGGTGCTTTTTGTTTTCACCTTCAATAGTCAGATCAATGATGCCGTTCTTCCCGGCTTCACGGATCGTTTTTAGGAATGTAACGTTGTCGACAGAGATAGGCTGGCTTTCCGTTTTCTTGCCATAAATAACGGCTGGAATCGTGCCCTCTCTGCGGAGTTTTTTCGTCACTGACTGTTTTGTTTCAGGACGACGAGCTGCAGTTAACTGCGTAGCCATGGTATTCACCTCATAATTAAATTTTATTTTCACGTGTTCGCGTAATTTTGCCCACTTGAGACAGAATTATACCAGAATCCACATCAAAAATCAATGGCTTATTCAAACCATTGATTTTCTTGTAGATTAATTAAACAAGCGGCTGACCGAAGTCTGCTCAAAGACGTTAATAATTGCTTTAGCCATAAGCGGGCCGACGGAAAGCTGTGTTACTTTATCGATATTTTTCTCTTCCGGGAGCACGATGGAGTTTGTTACGACAAGTTCTTCAATCCTGGAATTTTCGATTCTTTCTATTGCCGGGCCGGAAAGTACCGGATGGGTGCAGCACGCATACACATGGTTTGCACCCGACTCGATTAACGCATCCGCTGCGAGAGTAATTGTTCCGGCGGTATCAATAATATCATCAATAATGATTGCCGTTTTGCCTTTTACGTCACCGACGATATTCATAACCTCTGAAACGTTTGGACGCGGCCGGCGCTTATCAATAATCGCAATAGGAGCCTTTAAGCGGTCTGCCATTCTGCGTGCGCGCACCACGCCTCCGTGGTCAGGCGATACAATAACGAGATCTTCCAGGCCTTTTTCGTTGAAGTGACGGGACAAAATAGGCTCTCCCTGCAGCTGATCCACCGGAATATCGAAGAATCCCTGAATTTGCGTCGCGTGCAGGTCCAGGCTCAAAATTCTGGTCGCTCCAGCTGTCTCCAGCAGATTGGCAATCAGCTTGGCTGTAATAGGCTCTCTCGCCCGGGCCTTACGGTCCTGACGTGCGTAACCGTAATAGGGGAGGACAACGCTGATCGTTTTTGCCGAAGCCCGCTTCATGGCATCGATCATAATCAAAAGCTCCATTAGATGTTCATTGGCCGGGTCTGAAGTTGACTGGACCAAAAAGACATCGCAGCCGCGGATACTTTCTTCAATGTTTATCTGCACTTCGCCGTCACTGAATCGTTTTACAGAGCTGAGCCCCATTGTTGTACCGATCTGTTCAACAATTTCCTCTGCGAGCCTTGGATTCGAGTTCAGGGTGAATACTTTCAAATTGGAGCGATCCATCGTGGACATTTTTTAATTCCCTCCGTCACTTGTTTTGCTTTTTATCTGCATTTAATTTTTCACTTACATAGTTTTCTTTATTCGTCTGCCTTGCCCGTGCAATGGAAAGCGCATCCTCCGGTACATCCGAAGTAATAGTGGAACCTGCTGCTACGTAAGCGCCTTTCCCAACGTTTACCGGAGCTACAAGATTGGAGTTGCATCCAATAAATACGTTATCTTCGATTTTCGTTAAATGCTTGCCCATACCATCGTAATTAACAGTAATGGAGCCGCAGCCGATATTCACATTTTTTCCTACCTCTGCATCTCCAATGTAGCTGAGGTGGGACGTTTTGCTTCCCTGTCCGATGGAGGCTTTCTTGATTTCAACAAAATTGCCGATTTTGGCTTCATCACCGATTGACGAAGCCGGCCGGACGTGGGCATAAGGGCCGATTTGTACGGAGTTTCCTACCTCGCTGTCCGTCACTGTCGATTGACGGACCACTGTTTCGCTGCCAATGACTGCGTTGCTGATTTCTGAATGCGGGCCTAGCTGGCAGGAGGTTCCTACATGTACACTGCCGCGGAGAATTGTCCCGGGCTCAATTACTGTATCAGCTCCGATCACAGATTCCTTGGAGATATAAGTATTCTCCGGATCAATGATAGTTACTCCCTGGCGCATCCAATGTTCATTAATGCGGCGCTTCATGGCTTTTTCAGCCTGGGATAAAGCCACACGATCGTTCACCCCGATTGTCTCAGAAAAGTCCGGGGTGGTCCAGGCAGATACGGTTTCTCCCTGTTCCTGAAGGATACCAATAACATCCGGAAGGTAATATTCCCCCTGAACGTTGTTGTTATCCACCTGGCTGAGGGCATGAAACAAGGCTTCATTATCAAAGCAGTAGGTCCCCGTATTAATTTCCCGGATGCTTTTTTCCGTTTCGTCTGCATCCTTATGTTCAACGATACGGACAACTTCCCCGCTGCTTCCCCGGATGACCCGTCCGTACCCGGCGGGGTCGTCTGCTACGGCTGTTAAAATGCTTGCTTTTGCTTCCGTTTGTTCATGATGATCCATCAGCGCCTGCATCGTGCTCCCCTGGATCAGTGGAGTATCTCCACACGCAACGATAGTTGTTCCTTTTTTCCCCTCAAGCATCTGCCTTGTCTGCATTACAGCATGAGCCGTGCCAAGCTGTTCCTCCTGAAGAACATAGGAAGTACGCTCTTTTAAATGCTCTTCGACAGCTTCCGCCCCGTGGCCGGTCACCGTCACCAATTGATCGACACCGGCGTCTTCGAGCTCATCCACTACGTGCTCCACCATCGGTTTTCCGCAGACAGGATGAAGTACTTTATAGAGACTGGATTTCATGCGGGTGCCTTTTCCGGCAGCTAAAATAACGGCATAGCGATTGTTCATGTAGGTTCCTCCATATGCGCATTTTTGTCCATTAAGAATAATATCTTAAAAGCTGTAGGTTTTCAAGAATACACTATTACCTATTCTACATAATGAACGTTTACCTATCCACCCGATTTCGTTTACAGCCAAAAATAAATAACGGCCCCATCGAGACCGTTATCGCTGCCCTGGTACGTATGAAGTTACGAAGCGCCGGCTTCGTTAAAATTTTTTTCTGCGGGCTGCTGTTCCTGCTCGTCATATTCTGCCAATACAGCGGACTGGATCTTTTCTCTCGCTGCTGACGAAATAGGATGGGCAATATCACGGAATTCCCCATCAGGGGTGCGTTTACTCGGCATAGCAACAAAGAGACCGTTATTTCCATCAATGACCCGAATATCATGGACCACAAACTCTTCATCAAATGTAATAGAAGCAATCGCTCTCATCCGTCCATCAGTATTTACCCGGCGCAGCCTGACATCTGTTACCTGCATGTTTTCACCACCTTTGGTTTATTAACTCTCTCATCTATATGTATCTCTTCTTTCGCATCAAGCGTAAAGAGGCTGATTATTGATTTCTATATTATTCCGCAAAGTCCTGCCCAGACAAAAAATCGTCTGCAGATATATTTGATTTAAAGTATATAAACATGTATTCAGTATAACGATGTTTCATGTATGTTACCATATCTTTTTGCTCGAGCTAAAAGTCCTGTCTTTAAAAATCTCTCCGTTATTCTTCTTATCGGCCTGTTTTATGCTCTTTTCTACCCATATCGCAAAAAAACAGCACCCCGGCTGCCATTCGCGAAGGCAGCACAGAGCACTGTTTTTTATGAAGCCAGTAAAGCAATAACTTCAATTTCCACTTTTACATCCTTAGGGAGACGGGCGACTTCGACACAAGAACGGGCCGGCTGATGCTCCTGAAAGTAAGAACCATACACTTCATTAATAACCGGAAATTCATCCATATCTTTAATAAATACGGTTGCCTTAATAACATGATTCAGCGAAGAACCGGCTTCAGCAAGTACTGCCTGCAGATTCTGAAAAACCTGGTGCGTCTGCTCTTCAACTCCGCCGCTTACAACTTCACCAGCCGTCGTTAAAGGAATCTGGCCGGAGCTGTAAAATACATTGTTTACCTTAATGCCCTGCGAATACGGACCAATAGCCTCTGGAGCCTGCTTAGTAAATACTTCCTTCATCGTGATCTCTCCTTTTCGAGCTTTGTTAGAAAATTACCGGGAACTACACGGATGTTTTTTGTCTTTTCGTTTACCTCTTCCACTCTTGCGATGCTTACGTAATCATCCACCAGACGCTCTCCCGCGCCTTCAGCTTCCACAAGCACTCCGATGCCTGCCACATTTGCTCGGAACTCCTGCAGCAGCTCTATCATTCCGCTCACCGTACCGCCTGCTTTCATGAAATCATCCACTACAAGGACGTTAGATCCTTCCGGCAGGCTCCTCCGCGCTAAGGACATTGTCTGAATGCGTCTCGATGAACCTGACACGTAATTGATGCTCACGGTCGATCCTTCCGTAACCCGGTGGTCTCTTCGGACAATACTTACAGGGACGTCAAGATACGTACCAATCGCGTGTCCAAGCGGGATGCCTTTCATAGCCACAGTGACAATGGCATCAATCTGCCTGTCCGCAAAAACAGAAGCAAACATTTTCCCCACTTCGTTCATCGTACGTGGACGCCCAAGGATATCCATCATATATAAATACCCTCCAGGCAGCAGCCGTTCTTTGTTTTCCAGTTTTTCACACAGGTCTCCGACAAACAATTCTGCGGTGCTTTTTTCCACTTTTGGTACATATCGCACGCCGCCGCTCGCGCCTGCTACCGTACGCAGTGCACCAACACCCTGGGTTTCAAAAATTTCTTTAATGATAGTCAAATCTTCACTTACCGAGGATTTGGCGGAATCATACCTCTCCGTAAAATAACCAAGAGAGATAAGTTCATGTGGATGCTGCAGTAAAAAATTGGTCATATCAACCAATCGGCCGCTTCGTTTCAGTTTTTTCATGCTTACCTCCGTAAAATCCGAATATTTAGCAAGAATATACCATTTTCATACGGATTTTATCAAGCGTTTCGGTTGTTCAACAGGCGAACCGCGTACACTTGGGAGCAGAAACCACGCAACGCATTATACACACGGCTTACTTTGCTTTCCTTATCCACCAGTCCGAAAACAGTAGGACCGCTGCCGCTCATCAGTGCAGCATCCACACCGGAATCGAGCATGCGGGCTTTAATCTGCCCCACTTCGGGATAAAGCGGCAGAGTTACTTCTTCAAGGGTATTGGATAAAGAGCGGCAAAGCTGTTCATAATTGTTATTCCGAATCGCTTCCACCATCGCCGGGGTCATCTCCTGGCGTTTTTTAGCCGCGTCGATTCTGCGGTAAATTTCCCCGGTGGAAACACCTGTAGGAGGTTTAGCTAAAATTACCCAACAGGACGGGGGCGGGTCAATGTGCTCAATCTGCTCTCCCCGTCCGGTAGCAATCGCCGTTCCCCCGTGTACGCAAAAGGAGACGTCCGAGCCGATCAGCGCCCCAATTTCTGCCAGTTCCTCCATGTCCGCGCCGATTTCCCACAGCTCATTCACCCCCCGCAGCGTAGCTGCGGCATCACTGCTGCCACCGGCGAGTCCGGCAGCGACAGGGATGTTTTTATGTATGAAAATCGACACGCCATAAGCAATACGGTATTTATCCTTTAACAGCTTTGCAGCCTGGTACGCCAGGTTTCTATGGTCTTCCGGAAGAAAGCCCTCTGACATTTGCACGACAATTTTTCCATCTTTTCTTCGCTCAAACTCCAGACGATCAGCCAAATCCACCTGGGCCATCACCATTTTTACTTCGTGATAGCCATCTGCCCGTTTACCTAAAACATCGAGCGTCAGATTTATTTTCGCCGGAGCCTTTTTTGATAACTTCACCATCATTCTCCTTCTCTCATCTTCCTCCACGTTTACCGTACTTTCAACCTTCTAACATTTTAGTTGAAAAACTGCAGCATGTACAGCAGGAAAAGCTTCCCTTACTCCCGCAGGCGCACGTAAATTCGGAAATCGGGCTTTCGCCAGCCTTTTACTGTTCTTTCTTCAACATGGCTTTAAAAATGAAAAAAGCTTTCCGCTTAGCGCAGAAAGCCTGTATGCTGTCCGGGGACTGCATTCGTATGTGTTAGTTAAGCCTGAAGCTCTTCTTCTTCCGTTAGATACAGTTTGACTGTCTGGGTGAGTACATCTGTATAGCTGTAAGAAAGACGTTCGACAGGATGCTGGGCTCTGTCCAGTTTGACAATAAAGACGGAAGGATATGTTTCCTCTAAATACCCGGAACGTTCGACGGTTTTCTTGCGTCCGCCATTAGCAATTACCGTAACTCGTTTACCTACTTTTAAATCCAACGCTTCTTTAATCTCCACCAATGTTTTTCCCATTGTCTAACCCACCTCACTAAAAATTATGTTAACATAACCCGGGTTAGTTGTCAAAAATTTTTCATTATACCAATTCTTTAATTTGAATGTCAATTACTAAATCTTCTTTTTCCGAATGTCTTAAAATTCTTGATAAAAAGGAGCAAGTTCATTGGATAATAGAGCAAATTCCTCCATGGAAAGCGTTTCACCACGTCTTCCCGGATCGATGCCAGTCTGCTCAAACGCCTGCAGCAGTCTGCCTTTGCCCTCCGCTCCGGCCAGCTGGTTCAGCAAATTGTTCCAGAGGGTTTTTCTGCGCTGTACAAATGATGCGCGCACCAGCCGGAAAAAGAATTCCTCGTTCACTACATGCACTGGCGGAGCAGAACGTTTTCTCAGGCGGAGAATCAGTGAATCGACTCTCGGCTGCGGAATAAAAACGGTTTTCGGAACGGTCATCACCTTTTCTGCTTCCGCAAAATATTGTACCGCTATGGATAAGGATCCGTAGGCTTTTGTACCGGGCACGGCCGCCATTCGCTCTGCCACTTCTTTTTGCAGCATGATCACAATGTTTTTAATCGGCAGCCTCTGTTCAAGCACTGCCATCAGTATAGGAGTGGTAACATAATACGGAAGGTTCCCTACGACGGATACACTTCGGCACTCACTCATGTGTTCATGAATAAACGCCTCGAGGTCCACCTGCAGAATATCGCGGTGGTGCACCCGGACGTGCGGATAAGGAGCCATCGTTTCTTCAAGAATCGGAAGCAGGCGCTGGTCGATTTCGAATGCCTCCACCTGCCCGGCCTGTTTTGCGAGATGCTCTGTGAGGGCCCCAATGCCGGGACCCACCTCTATGACCCCGTCTTCCGGCTCTATGCCCGCTGCCTGGGCAATGCGCGTTAATATGTTTGCGTCGATTAAGAAATTTTGTCCCAGGCTTTTTTTAAACGCAAATCCGTGTCTTTCCAGTATATCCTTCGTCCGCCCCGGGGTTGCTATATCCTTCACGCCTTCTCCTCCTCTTCCAATAATTGTTCATATGCTGCGGTAAATTCAGCCTGGCTGATTTGAAACATCTCTAGCCTTTTCAAAAACTGCTTTCCATTGGCATAGCCGATGTTCAGTATTTCCCCCAGGCGGGCGCGTTTATCTCTAGAGCCGCTTCCGGCGAACAGCCCAAGCTCCAGGAGGTCTTGCCTTGTCACTGCTGCTGTCACTTCCGGATGCTCTTTTTCGCTGCGCACGTGCCTTAAGGCTTCACGGATCGTTTCCGCAGAAGCGTGCTCCACCCCCAGACTCTGGCCCGGGCTCCCGAAGGCTTTACCTTTTGTTAAGAAAGCGTGCTTGCACCCCGGCACGCGACGGCTGACTATCCTTCGGATTCTCTCGCCCGGAACGTCCGGATCAGTTAAAATAATGACCCCTCTCCGCTCCCTGGCCAGTTCAATCCGGCGGAGCGCTTCCTCACTTACTGCCGAGCCGTTTGTTTCAATGGTGTCTGCCTCCACCGCGTTGCGGACAGCTGCGGTATCAGATTTGCCCTCCACTACGATACATTCGTAAATACGCACGGTTACCTTCCTTCTAAGTCAATTTAGTCTTTTGCTATGATACAGCCCGCTTTTCCATTTTCATGGAAAGAGCGGGCCCGTTCATCGTTTACAGACGAAAAAGCTGTTTAGCGTTTTTTGTCGTCTGTTCAGCCAATTCCTCATACGGAATTTCTTTCAATTCTGCGATTTTTTCAGCTACCAGCTTTACGTATGCAGGTTCATTCCGCTTACCCCGGTATGGGTGGGGGGCCAAAAACGGACAGTCGGTTTCCACCAGCAGCCGATCCATCGGAATTTCCCTGCTTACTTCCTTAGGAAGCTTTGCGTTTTTGAACGTGACCGGACCGCCAAAGGAAATATAAAAATTCATATCCATACAGCGCTTCGCGGTTTCGGCAGTGCCGCCAAAGCAGTGCATAATACCGCCGACTTCTCCCGCATTTTCTTCCTCCAGCAGATCGACAATATCATCATGGGCCTCGCGGTCATGAATAATGATCGGCATGTTCACTTTCTTTGCCAGGTGGATCTGCCGGCGGAATACCTCTTTTTGTACATCCTTCGGGGATTTGTCCCAGTGATAATCGAGCCCCATTTCTCCGAGGGCTACAACCCGGGGATGGCCGGCGAGTTCCTCAAGCCATTCCAGGTCCTCATCGGTCATGTCAACAGCGTCGACTGGATGCCAGCCGACTGCTGCATAAATAAAATCGTACGTTTCCGCCAGTTCTATCGCTTTAGGAATCGTCTCCCGGTCAAAGCCGACGACCGTCATGTAATCGACCCCGGCTTCTTTAGCCCGTTCGATCGTTTCTGCGACTTCTCCTTCGAATTGTTTTACGTTCAGATGAACATGCGTATCAAAAAGCATCACATTCTCGTCCTTTCTTTAATTCACGACCGATCCGTTTGGAAGAGCCTGATCGATAGTGGCAAGCGTCAGTTCTTTTCCTTTAGAAGCAGCCAGGATCATTCCTTCCGACCATTCTCCCCGAAGCTTCACCGCTTTCAGGTTGGTTACACAGATCACCTTCCGGCCTTTTAAATCCTCCGGGGTGTAATGCTCTGCAATGCCGGAAACGACCTGACGCTTCTCATCCCCTACGTCAAGCTGAATTTTAAGCAGCTTATTAGCCTTTTTGACTGGTTCTGCGTCGATGATTTCCGCTACCTTCAGCTCCACTTTGCCAAAGTCATCAATTGTGATTTCCCCGTTTTCTTCTGTTTCCTCTTCCTCTTCTGCTTCCGCTTTCACTGTACCACCCATCGACTCAATAATATACTTCACTTCGTCCTCCTGCTGAAGACGCGGGAAGACAGGCACGGCCTTACCGGCTACTCTGGTGCCTTCTTTTATATGGGCGAAGGATTTTGTCGTTTCCCAGCCTGTAATTTCTTTCTCTATACCAAGCTGCGACCAGATGCTCTTCGGCGTTTCTGTCATAAACGGCTGAATCAGTATACTGATTACCCGCAGAGATTCCGCCAGATGGTAAAGCACGGAGCCCAGAACTTCCCGCTCGCTTTCATCTCTTGCAAGAATCCACGGCTGCGTTTCATCAATATATTTATTTGTCCGGCTGATAAGCTGCCATATGGCTGTCAGAGCCACTGAAAACTCCATCTCTTCAACCGCATTTTCTACCTTAGTGACGGTTGCCTCTATCAGCTCAAGCAGCGAAGCATCATACGGACTCGCGTCCTTCACATAAGCCGGGATGGAGCCGTCAAAATATTTGTTAATCATTGCCACGGTACGATTTAAAAGATTGCCCAGGTCGTTTGCGAGATCATAGTTCAGCCGGTCCACAAATCCTTCCGGCGTGAACACTCCGTCGGAGCCAAACGGTACCTCCCGGAGCAGATAGTAGCGGACAGCATCCAAACCGTAGCGGTCAACAAGCGGAATCGGGTCCACCACATTGCCTTTGGACTTCGACATTTTTCCGTCCTTCATCAAAAGCCATCCGTGGCCGAACACTTTCTTCGGAAGCGGCAGATCGAGGGCCATCAGCATAATCGGCCAGTAAATAGTATGGAAACGCACGATTTCCTTGCCGACAATATGCACATCCGCCGGCCAGTATTTTTGGTATTCTTCGTCTTGCTCTGTCGTGTAGCCGAGCGAGGTGATGTAGTTGCTCAATGCGTCAATCCATACATACACTACATGCTCCGGGTCGCTTTTGACAGGAATGCCCCATTCAAAGGTCGTTCTTGAAATGGACAAATCCCCGAGACCCGGTTTGATAAAGTTATTAATCATTTCATTCTTACGGGATTCCGGCTGGATAAATTCCGGGTTATCTTCATAAAACTGAAGCAGGCGGTCCGCATACTTGCTCATTTTGAAAAAATACGATTTTTCCCGCACCTTCTCTACCGGGTGGCCGCTTTCCGGACTGATACCGGCGGTTACGTTGCCTGCTTCATCGTACTGTTTCTCTTCGAGCTGGGTTTCTGTATAGAAGGTTTCGTCCGGCACCGAATACCAGCCTTCGTATTCGCTCAGATAGATATCGCCGTTTTCTTTCAGCTTTTCAAAGATGATCTGTACAGCATCGCGGTGACGGTCTTCAGTCGTGCGGATAAAATCATCGTAGGTAATATTTAATTTGTCCCACAGCTGCTTAATGTTCTGCGCTGCATCATCGACGAACTGCTGCGGACTGACCCCGTTTTCCTCCGCTTTTCTTTCAATTTTCTGCCCGTGTTCATCAGTTCCGGTTAAGTACTTTACATCGTAGCCTCTCAGGCGCTTGTAGCGGGCGAGAGCATCTCCGGCTACTGTCGTATACGCATGTCCGATATGAAGCTTTCCACTCGGATAATAAATCGGCGTCGTTAAATAAAAAGTATTCTTTTCTTCTGGCATATTTATGTCCTCCTTCAAAGGCGTGTAAATTCTTTTCCAATATAAAAAAGCCTCCGTCCGTCAAAGGGACGAAAGCTGCGCTCACGTGGTACCACCCAAATTTCCGTTATTTTTACAAACAACGGCTTATTTCCAGGCGCATCCGGCCCCCGGAAGTTCAGCGTTAACGCCGCTGACGGCCCGTCTTTACTGTTACAGCTCACACGGACGCCCTCCCGGACCATATTCTCTAGTTCCGCCGCACCGGTTTTCAGCATTCCCGGTTCTCTGTGCCGGCTTCTGTAGATACTCATCCATTCGTCGGGCCAATATTTTCTACACTAATATACTATTTGTTTTTTCCCTTTTCGTCAAAAATATTTTCATTCGACAATTCGACAAAATTAGTTTGGCCCAAGTAAATATTTCCCTATTATAAATTTTTATGGTTTTTTATACATAATCGGGCTGAATAAGTTCTAATTTGTTTAAAATTAATATATAAATAGATGTATAAAAGAATTTATTTCTGTATAAATGATTGAAATTTTTGTTAAATTTCACAGAAATCATAATTCAAATTCGTTGACGGTATTAGAAAACATTGGTATTGTTAGCGTACAGATAGAAAATGTCGAATTTTGACGAATAAAGCTGAATTTAAGGAGGACCTACCAATGAAATCAACAGGTATCGTACGTAAGGTTGACGAATTAGGGCGCGTAGTCATTCCGATTGAACTCCGCCGCACACTTGAAATCCAAGAGAAAGACGCTCTTGAAATTTATGTGGATCATGACCGCATTGTATTGAAGAAATACAAACCAAACATGACCTGCCAGGTAACCGGAGAAGTGTCGGATGACAACTTATCTCTTGCCGATGGTAAAATTATTCTTTCCCCTGAGGGCGCTGAAGCAATTATTAAAGATCTTCAGGATTACGTGCAAAACCATAAATCGAACGCTTAAGTTCACGAAAAAGCCTTTCCTTTCGGGGGAAGGCTCTTTTTTTATGATTTATTTAATCCGTGGTAAGCCGCATATACTTCCTGTTTTTTAACATTTCGGCGCTGGGCAGTTTTTTTAATCGCTTCTTTGCTCGATGCACCCGCTTCCACATACTTCCGGACTTCCTCCTCCATCGGCCCGTGCTCCTCTTCTCCGGATTCATCCGAAACAGGCTTTTCTACAATTAATACACATTCCCCTTTAATGTCTCTGTCTTCAAAAGCAGCCGCTGCTTCAAGCAGGGTGCCGCGGACAAACTCTTCATATTTTTTCGTTAATTCTCTTGCCACGACCGCCGGCACGTCCCCCCACTCTTCATGCAGAAAGTGGATCGTCCCGAGGAGGCGGTAGGGTGATTCATACAAAACAATTGGCACTCCTGAAGGAAGCTTTTGCAGAACCATTCGTATCTCTTTTTTCTTGCGCGGCAGAAATCCATGAAAATAAAAGCCGCCGCCCCCGAGTCCGGAAGCCGTCAGAGCTGGCAGAAGAGCACTTGCACCCGGCAGCGGCACTACCGGTATCCCCTGCGCAATGCATTCCTGCACGAGTTCATTCCCCGGATCAGATACAAGCGGCGTGCCTGCATCACTTACTATCGCCACCTGTTTTCCCTCTGTGAGCCACTGCAGAATTTTTTCCTGTTTTTGACGCTTGTTATGTTCGTGATAGCTTTCTAAAGGCGTATCTATTTGATAGTGCTGGGTAAGCTTTTTTGTCTGTCTCGTATCTTCGGCCAGAATATATTCCGCTTCCTGAAGTATGCGGACAGCCCGAAAAGTAATATCCTCTAAATTCCCGATCGGTGTTGGCACTAGGTAAAGCATGCCGGTATTTTCAGTAGCTTTAAAGCTGAACTGCTGGGTCATCATGCCCCTCCTTCATTAACCGTTGTTTGTGACTGCGGGGAAGCTGCTTAATACGGTATTCCTCCCGCATCGCCTCTCTTTTTGTAGGGAACCTCTGATGATAAACGAGCCGCACAGGCCCCCTACCCTTCGTATATTTTGCCCCCCGGCCTGCATTGTGGGCTTCCAGCCGCTTTTGCAGATTGTTTGTATAGCCGGTGTAGAGGCTCCCGTCCCGACATTGCAGTATATAGACAACATGTTTATTTTGTTCCATAGTACGCCCGAAACTCCTCTGTATACTCTCCGTCCGCCTTATATACAATAATCGGGGAAAGGCATTCCAAACCGGGCCTGCCTGCTTTTATTCCCTCCACCATCACAATATTTGCCGCCCGCCCTGCCTTTGGATGCACAAACTGCATCCGCTTCGGCTCGATCCGGTATTTCTGGTAGTAGCTAAACAGCTCTGCAAGCCTTTCCGGACGAAGAACTATAGCCACTTTTCCTTTCTGCTTGGCTAAAAATGCAGCGGAACGGACAAATTCTTCCAAACTTCCGTGCTCCTCGTGGCGTGCGTTTGCCAGCTTTTCCTGCTTATTTTTCATTGTCTCCCGGGCGGTATCAAAATAAGGAGGATTGCACGTCACCAGCGACCACTGATCCCCGTGATACCTGGAACGAACCTTCCGTACGTCTTCCTGCTGAACAGTAACCTGCCCTTCCGCTCCGTTCATCGTCATCGTCCGGGACGCCATATCACACAGCTCCGGCTGTCTTTCTATACCTGTAACAGGAACGCGGCTCCGCTCTGTTAATAACAGAGGAATAATCCCGTTGCCGGTCCCAAGATCGATAATTTTCCCAACAGTTTTCGGCACAGAGCAAAAGTACGCAAGCAGCACCGAGTCAATGGAAAACGCAAAAGCATTTTCATGCTGAATAATAGGCTTCCTCGAAGGGGTATAGTCGACTCTCTCTCCTGCCTGTAATACCTCTTTCACTGCCTGGGCCCCCTGATTTTGAATTGATTCACATTTTTTTTCATATATCCACCTTCTGCTGATTGGCCTCCTGAAAAGCTGCATATCGTCCCTGCTTTCGAAGAAGTTCTCTGTGCGTTCCCTGTTCTGCAATTTCTCCATCGTCCATTACGTAGATGGTATCTGCTTTTTCAATGGTATTTAAGCGGTGCGCCACTACAAAAGAAGTACGGCCTTTCATTAAGCGCCCCAGCGCCTCCTGTATTCTCATCTCCGTTACTGTGTCCACGCTTGACGTTGCTTCATCAAGAATCAGAATTTTCGGGTCGGACAGCACTGCCTTGGCGATGGAAAGCAGCTGCCGCTGCCCGTGACTGAACCCGCTTCCTTCCTTCCCAAGCATCGTCTGGTAACCTTCCGGCAGCCGCTCGATAAATGCATGGGCATTGGCCGCTTTTGCCGCTTCTATTACTTCTTCATCCGTAGCCTCCAGATTACCGTAGCGTATGTTTTCCATTACCGTTTTTTCAAACAGAAAATCATCCTGCAGAACTACGCTCATCTGCTTCCGAAGATGTTTAATATTCCATTCAGAAAGAGGTGTCTGATCCACATAAATCTCTCCGGCTTCCGCCGTGTAAAAACCGATAATTAAATTCATAACGGTCGTTTTTCCGGAACCGGTAGGGCCTATAAAAGCAGCTGTCTCGCCGGCATTCACATGAAAATCAATGCCGCGGAGCACCTTTTCGTTTTCATAGCCAAACGTAACTTCCTGAAACTTTACTTCCCCGGAAACAGTCTTGGCTGTTCCTCTCTCCTCCCGGTGATCCTCCGCCTTTTCGTCCAGAAACGAAAAAATTCTCTCTGCCCCGGCAAGCGCCGCAAACAGAGCATTAAACTGATTCGCCAGGTCGTTCAACGGCCGGGTAAACTGACGGGAATATTCCACAAAAATCACGATCGTACCAATAGTAACTGCACCGACACCATAATACGCCAAAATTCCTCCGGCTCCTGCCGTAATCGCGAAATTAATATTGTTTAAAAAATTCATCCATTTCGGGATAAAACCGGAATACGTCTGAGCCCAAAATCCTGCATGACGAAGGGTTTCGCTTTCCTGTTCAAAGTTTTTCATGACGCGCGGCTCTTTGGAAAATACCTTCACGATCGACTGGCCGGAAATCGTTTCTTCAGCATACCCATTCACTGCCCCGACCGCCTGCTGCTGTTTTTGAAACAACAGTCTGGTCCGCCTGGTAATCCAGCGCAGACCCAAAAACATGACCGGTAGAAACAAAAGCGTAAAAAAGGTGAGAAGCGGGCTGATCACTAACATAATAACGAGAATACCGGTAAACGTTAACAGGCTGGTCATGATCTGCACGACCGAGGTGTTTAAGGTAGTTGATATGTTATCCATATCGTTCGTCATTCTGCTCATGATAGAGCCATCCTGCCGTTTGTCAAAAAACGACAGCGGCAATGTCTGCAGATGAGAAAAAAGGTGGTAGCGAAGCTTAAAAACGGCCTGTTGGGCAAGAGAAATCATCACATAAGTCTGGATGGTGCTCATGACTCCCCACCCAACGTACACAGCAAACAACAGTAACAGTATCGTTCCAAGCCCTTCGAGCCGCTGCGGCACTAAATACTGGTCAACGATATGACCAAGAAGCAGCGGCCCCGAAAGCATAAAGGCGGCAGTGAAAAGCACGCAGACAAAAACAGCCGTCAGCCGCCATTTCTGAACGGACAGATAAGACCAGAGCCGGGCGGTGGTACGTTTCCAGTTCTGTATCTGGTCAGTGTCCGGGCGGTCGTCTGCCTGGGAAGGATCAATGTCCGGATGTTTATATTGAAACGGCGAGGTAATCCAGTGCCTTTTCATGTCGCCGCCTCCTTCCCATACTGTGATTGATACAGCTGTCTGTAGAATGCAGACTCCTCATACAGCTCTTCATGAGTGCCGAATCCAATGACTTCCCCATGCTCAAGAAGCAGCATTTTATCCGCCTTCAGTGCCGTAGAAAGCTTTTGAGTTACTAAAATGGAGGTACACGGGTACGCTTCAAGCGCTTCCAGAAACTGTGCCTCCGTTTCCGCATCCAACGCGCTCGTACTGTCATCGAGGAGCAAAAGCCCCGGGTTTCTCAGCAATGCCCGGGCAATCGTCACCCGCTGTTTCTGGCCCCCCGAAAGATTTACGCCATTTTGGCCGATCATCGTCTGCTCCTGCTCAGGCATGGCCCGGATCGTTTCCTCAAGCTGAGCCGTCTCCACCGCTCTGCTCATTTCCTCAGCTCCGGCTTCCTCACGCCCCCACTGAATATTTTCCTGAATCGTTCCTGAAAACAATTTTGCCTCCTGGGGGACGTAGCCGATCTGGGTTCTTAACGAAGCAATGTTAAGATCCCTGGTGTCTGCATTATCAATAAAAAGACGGCCGCTGACCGGCTCATACAAACGAAGCATTAACTGGAACAAAGAAGATTTACCAGCCCCGGTCGCCCCGAGAACCGCCATCTGCTCGCCGCGTTTCACGTGAAACGTCACATCATTCAGAGCCGGAACCCGGCTGTCGCTATAAGCAAAAGTCACATTCTCAAACTGGACGTCTATACTTCCTTCTTCTTTTACGTCCTCCTGGCCGGAATTTTCCTTTTCGGCACCTTCGAGCACTTCTTCAATCCGCGAGGCGGAAGTTCTCGCCCGGGCAAGCAGTGTAATCAGCATGCCGACAACGCCAAGCGCGCCAGTCATTCTTGCAGCATAGTTCACTACCGCTACCACCTCACCTACCTGGGCCTCGTTGTTCTGCACGGCAGAGCCTCCGATCCAAAGCATGAGCACAATCGCTGCGTTCATTAAAAACAAAAGGATCGGCGAAGTAAGAGCTGTATAACGAAAAGCTTTGACAGCACTCGCCTGGAGAGCTTCATTCTGCACAAAAAAACGTTTAATTTCATGCTGCTCGCGGCCAAAAACCCTTACAAGCCTAAGGCCGCCAAGGTTTTCCTTCATCACCCTGTTTACGGCATCGATACGCTTTTGCAAACTGCCGAAATAAATCATTCCCTTTGTCATCAGCCATGCGAGGATCAACAGTAAAAAAGGAATAAAAATCACCAGTACGAGCGCCATTCGGGCATTTACCACAAAAGCCATAACTGTCGCGCCAATTAGCAAAAGCGGCGAACGAAGCATAAACCGGAGCATCATTACAATCAAGTTTTGCACCTGGGTAATATCATTGGTGAGCCTGGTCAGTAACGAGGACTGCGGGAAATCCTGCAGATTCTCCAGGCTCGACTCCTGGACACGCTTATACATTTCATTGCGCAGATCAAAGCCGGTGCTGTGCCCGACGTGATCTGCGAAAAAACAGTTCAGTACCCCGACACCAAAGCTGAGCAGGGCAAGACCTGCCATCGCAAACCCAAGGCTTACGACCAGGCCGATATCATTGTTTGCCAGACCTTCATCAATCAGTCTCGCAAGAAGAAGCGGCTGAAATAATTCAACCGATAATTCAATCAAAAGCAGAAAAAAAGACAATACCGCTGCTGCTTTATAAGGACGAACGTAGCGTAAAATAGTTTTCATCAAAAGACCCCTTGCACATTTCTGCCCGCGTAAAGAATTATTTATATTTTAGCACACGCCTGCAGCTTATTTCTTCTCGATCCAGCATAAAAACCGGCCTTCTCATACGAAAAGGCCGGTGGGCAGCTACACGATATCGAGCGGTTGCTTTGTCTGCGGCTTCGGAAAAGCACTATCTAGCATTTCGACTTCTTCATTTGTCAGTGTAATACTAGCCGCCTCGGCATTCTCCCGCACATGCTCCGGATTGGAGGTCTTCGGAATACTTAACACCATCCCTGAGCGAATGGTCCAGGCGAGGGCAATCTGCAGCGGGCTCATGCCCCGGCGTTCAGCGATTCTCTGCAGGGTCCGGCTTTCCCCAAGCGTACGCCCTCCTCCCTGATCAAGTGGACAGTATGCCATTACCGGCATCCGCTGCTCCTTCATCCAAGGCATCAGATCAAATTCAATCCCCCTTGAAGCCAGATGATATAATACTTGATTGCAGACAGCATTACCTCCGTGTTCGAGCGAGAGCAGCTCCCTCATCTCCCGGGTATCGAGGTTGGAAACGCCCCACCGTTTGATTTTTCCATCTGCTTTTAATTTTTCCATACCCTTCACGGTTTCTTTGAGAGGCACGCTTCCGCGCCAGTGGAGTAAATACAAATCCAGCTGTTCCACACCGAGACGGCTAAGCGATCCTTCGCACGCTTTTTCAAGCTTCTCGCCGCCTGCGTTATTGGGAAGAACCTTAGAAACGAGAAAGGCTTCCTCTCTTCTTCCTTCCAATGCCTCTCCGGCCAGCTGCTCTGCTTTACCTCCGCCGTACATTTCGGCTGTATCAATCACCGTCATTCCATAATCAAGTCCTGTCCGCAGTGCTTCTATTTCCTGCTCTCTCAGCCCGGTATTGTCTCCCATATGCCATGTGCCCTGACCAAGCGACGGAAGCTCTGTGCCGTCCCGGAGGGTCACCGTGCGACCCTGAACGTGCTCTTTGATGGTTTTTGAAATATCACTCATTGATGATTCAATCCTCTCTCCATCTTTATTGTTTTTAACGGCGTTTCCATGAACATTTCTGTGAAGCGCTCTGTTTTCCGGAAGCCCTGCTTTTCATAAAAAGCTTCAGCCCGGGTGTTTCCCTCTTCCACGTACACTGTCATCGTTTTCTTTTCAGCAGAAATATATTCCATTCCGGCGTCGAACAGCTTTTGTCCCCAGCCGGCGCGCTGATACCGGGGCAGCACGTAAAGAGCTGCGAGCTCTGCTTCCTCCTGCTGGAGCAAGTTAATATAACCTATCAGAACACTTTCGCTAACCGCCGCTAAAAATATGGATTCCCCACGCTTAACATCAAACATTTTTTTAGAGTAAGCAGCTTCAATGAACGCCTCTCTTGCCCGGGCTGGTATTAAATTTTCATACGTATGCTCCCACGTGATCTCAGCAACCCCGCGCACCGCTTCATAGTCTTCCTCTCGTACAGGCCTGATCATTGCATGCCCTCCTCGCTGAAAATGCATCACTTTGTCTTCTGAAGATATAAACGAAACCGCTTGTCTTTACAGACAGGCGGTTCCAGATTGCTTGTTCCTTATTTTTGATTTAAAAACGAGAGGCAGAATAAACAGTCTCCGTCCGTCCGCAGGCTGCCGTAATGCATATTACAAATGTGGAAGCCTTCATGGTACAAGCGGGCGAGGTTGTCATAGCCCTCCCCCATACTGCTCGTCTGAATGCGGCTCGGACCCGGCTGGGACGTCCCTCCGGCTAATTCCTTTTCCTGAATTTCCTCACCGCTGTCTTCCACCCGCTGACGCAGATGCTGATTTTCAAGTACGAGTGCCTGGTTCTCTTCAATAAGCATCGCCAGCTGTTCTTTGAGCTCTCCCAGTTCATCATGGAGCCTTCCAATCCGCTCTTCCATATGAATCACCTGGGAGAAAATTTCTTTTTTATCCACTCGCACCCCCACCTTCTCCGTCCGTTTAACTGTTATCCTGCGATGAAGCCTTCATCAAGCAGCTCATCCAGCGAAAATTCCAATACTCTCTCTTCTTCTGCGTAGTTCACCTGTACGAGACGTTCTAAAATATTAATACCGGCTACCTTTCCTTTGCCTTCCGGGGTATTAATATGCTCTCCAACGTCCGGCATTTCACGCTTGGCTGTTTCATAATGATCGTTTTCATATTTCAGACAGCACATAAGCCTGCCGCACAGGCCGGAAATCTTTGCCGGATTTAAGGAAAGATTCTGATCTTTTGCCATCTTAATGGAAACCGGCTCAAAATCCCCGAGAAACGTCGAACAGCAAAGCATTCTTCCGCACGGGCCGATCCCGCCGAGCATTTTGGCTTCGTCCCGGACCCCGATCTGCCGGAGTTCAATCCTTGTACGAAATTGGGAAGCTAAATCCTTCACCAGCTGACGGAAATCCACCCGTCCTTCCGCCGTGAAATAAAACAAAATTTTATTCCGGTCAAAGGTGTATTCCACATTCACCAGATTCATATCCAGCTGGTGCGTCGCAATTTTTTCGCAGCCGAGATCATATGCTTCCTGCTCAAGCTGTTTATTTTCTTTCACAGCAGCGTGATCATCCTCATCGGCAAGCCTCATAACTTTTTTAAGCGGCAATACGACGTCGTCGCCGCTGACCTGCTTATTTTCAAGCACTACTTTCCCGTACTCAATTCCTCTGGCCGTTTCTACTATGACCCAGCTTTCTACCTGTGCGTCATGGCCGTTCGGGGAAAAGTAATAAATCTTTCCCGCCTTTTTAAACCGGACGCCTACTACATCATGCAATGTCATGATCCCTCCTGTAACTGGATCAGCAGCTGTTCCATCAGAAGCTGCGCATTCGCGTTAGCCCGGAGCCGGCGCTTTGCTTCTAAAATTGCCTGCAGTCGGGCAACGACCTCCATCTCTGAAAAACGAAGGGCTACTCGTTCCAACGTCGCTTTTTGATCGAAGTATGTGATGTCATCCGAACCGTATGTGATCGACAGGAGGTCGCGATACCAAAAAAGCAGCATATCTAAGCCGATGTCCAGTTCTTCTCTATCTGAAAAATGTACAAGCCATTTATCCTGCAGTGTCAATAGTGCACTGTGAAGGCGCTGATGCACCTCTTCCGTTAATTGTATCACTAGATTTCGGCCCTGTACAATCCACTCAGCCTGTGCTGCGTCGTTTTCACGCTCAGGGACATGAGGCAGTTTTGCAAGCAGGCCGGCCGCAATTTCCCCTGTACCTTCCCTTTCCTGAAACAAATGGCGGCGACGCTCCACGGAGGGAGGAGAAAACGCAATCTTTTGGGCGCGGGACTGAATCGTGTCCAGCAGAAAATGAGCATTCTCCGTTAATAAAATGGCGAGAGTCGGGCTTTCCGGTTCTTCGAGAAACTTCAGCAGGCTGTTGGCTGCACTGGCCGTCATACGGTCAGCGTCTTCGATAATATAAATTTTTAAACGGGCTTCCATTCCTTTATAGGTGAATTCTTTTTGAAGCATTTCCACCTGTGCTTTTTTGATTGAAGCGCCTTCCGGCTGTAAAAACATTACTTCCGAATGGTTCCCGTGCGTGATTCTTCGGCATTCCCTGCATTCTCCGCACGGCACCGGGCCGTTGTTTTCTACGCAAAAAAAGCGCTGTGCCATCAGAAGCGCTGTTTCACGCTTGCCGGCACCCGCTTTTCCTTCAAATATATAAGCATGGGCCACGCGGTCTTTGTTCATGCTTCTTTCCAACAGCGACATTACTGTAGGCTGTTCTTCCTGCATGGCTTCCCAACTCATATTAATCTCTCCGTCTTTAATATTTTTCAAACTCTTCCACGTTTAATTGAAAAACGGTCGCTCCACCGACCTGTACTTCCACAGGGTAGGGAACGTAGGAATCCGCATTTCCGCCCATAGGCGAAACAGGAGCGACGAGCTGTTCCCGGGTTTTGCAGTTTTCCTGGATGACCATTTTTACTTCATCCACCTGCTCATCTTCCACACCGATTAAAAACGTAGTGCTTCCGGCTTTCAAAAACCCGCCAGTACTCGCGAGCCTGGTCGCCTGAAAATTTGCTTCCACCAGCGCATTAGACAACCGGTTACTATCTTTATCCTGCACCACAGCCACTAACAGCTTCATGCTCCGTACCTCCTATTTCGTCCAAATCCATAATATTTATTATTTTTATTTTACTGTATATACAGTAAAAAGTGAAGCATACCAACGAAACAGCCATTTTTTGAATGCTGAATTCAATACTTAAGCCTAAGACCTTTTGATCAATATTTGGGAATAAATATACTGTAATTGAAGCTGAAAGCAAAATATGGAATACTTCAAGTAACAGTTTCCTATTTATGGCATTACCGAACCATCAGATTAACGAAGAAAGGAAGTTGGACTCATGCGCTTTCCCCGCTGGCTGATCCGGGCTGTACTTATTACCGCCGTTTTATTAATAAGTTCTACAGCTATTGGCTATTCCAAGGCAGAAAACCCTTACCGGTCCTTTGACGGAATGGGAAGCAGCTTGTCCGTCGCTCCTTCTGATGACAAATTAGCGTTCACCTATATCACGGACGGCCAGGAGAAAATATATACCTCCGCTACTGATGGCGAAAATCCCGAGCCGCTTACTGACCTAAAGCAGCCGCAATTTTCTCCTTCTTTCCATCCGCACTCGCCGGAGGATATTCTATTTTTATCGGAACAAAATGATTCAATTCGCTCTATTTATACAGCAGAGACAGAAAGCAGCCAGCATGAACGGTTAACCGGCAGTGAGCTTCATGTACGTGATGCTGCCTACTCACCGGATGGCATACTCATTTACTTTTTAGGAATGCCAGCCGACGCCTGGAAATCCGCAGACCGGAGCACAGAGGAAGGATTTAGCATTTATTCCATGCCTGCCAGCGGAGGATCTTACAAAAAGATCACCAGTGAAAGCAAATATTTAATGGGAAACATCTCTCCGGACGCTACGGGCAATATGCTTCTGTATACTTACACCGAAGGCCCCGATGATGAAATGCATGTGGGAATGAAAACCCTGAACAATAAAGTATATGAGGAGCATATCGAATTTGCGAACAACCTTCCCGGGGGGCTGTACAACCCGACAGCTTCACCGTCAGAAAGCCTCTATGCCTATACAACCAACGTTGCTTCCAGCCAGGAGCCCAACTACCAGTACGATTTGTTTTTATATGATCTTGAGGATATGCAGGCCAAAAGATTAACCGACCATGAAAATAATATTGATTCTCCTTCTTTTTTTCATCAGTCAGATGATATTGCCTACATGCATCAGAAAAACTGGCCGGAGGAGCCGGCAGAGTATGAACTGCGCATTGTGAACAGCGAATCCGGGACCGATGAAGTGGTGCCGGTTAATATGAATCAAGCCGGGGATTCGCTGCTCTCTGCAGGACTCGGAGCTGCTCAGAAAACAGTCAACGTATATGTAATTGGTTTTTTCTACACTTTGTTTGGCAGCTGGTTTATTATTGCTGCCTATAAAAAATACCGTCCGTTTCTGGTCGGAGCGGCAAGCACTGCTGTTGCCCTGGGGCTGTGGGGCTTCTGCCATTTTGGAGAGACCTCCTATCCATGGTTCGCTGCCATCTGCTCTGGACTTGTCGTTCCTCTCTTTATCTGCACAGGTGTTTTATTTCTGTTCGCCGGTATTCAATCGTACCGGCTGAACATACGCGAGTATAGAGCTTCCTCCCAGTAAAAAAGCAGCCAGGGGCGGGCCCCTGCTGCTTTTTTCTATGCTTGTTTACGGTTTTTCCATTTAGCGTACAGGTCGACTACCGTGTCGCCGATGTCACGTATTTGTGCCACCTGTTCATTTTCCTTCGTACGCTTTTGATTTTCATGAAGCGTTTCGGTAGCTACAGCACGCGTCGCTATGTGATATTTTCCTACGGCTTCTTTGGAGCCCTTGAGCGTATTCGTAAGCTCCTGGATCGTCTCCATATCCCGGTTGACGGAATCGTTAATAACCTCCAGTCGCTGGGTCAGTGTTTCCGACTCATTAATCAGGCCGTCTGTTTTCTTTTGAATCCGTTCCATTGTTTCATTGATGGTCTTCATCTGGGAAGATGCTGCTTTAACAGCCTGAACAACACCGATAACTAACCAGACAAGTGCCAAAACAATGATAGCGATACTCACATACAAAATAGCAATCATCTGTCCGGCTCCTTCCTTACTTGCGATATTTTCCTAAATGCCTTTTCCCGTTTTTATTTTATTGTATGTACTGAATTTGTATTTTTCCTCAACTTTTTACGTTCAGGTAGGCCTGTACCTTTTCCCTGCATTCTTTAATTACTTCTCCAAGCGGCTGTCCGGCATCGATTTTTTTAATACGGGCCGGGTATCTCTCCGCGAGCGTCATATACGCTTCATGTACCCTCGTATGAAAAAGCGCTGCTTCATTATCTAGGCGGTTCCATTCCCTTTCTTCGGCCCGCTGGATTCTTGCTATCCCTTCCTCAGGATCTACATCAAGCAGCAGCGTGAGATCAGGCATACGTCCTTCAATCGCAAATTCATTTACAGCTGCCACTTCATCTATGCCAAGACCCCTGGCTGCCCCCTGGTAGGCGAGGCTGCTGTCCACAAAACGATCGCAGAGCACCACAGCTCCTTCGTCCAAAGCCGGAAAAACCCGCTCCACCAGGTGTTGGCGTCTCGCTGCGGCGTATAACAGTGCCTCTGTGCGCGCATCCATCTCTGAATATTCCGGCTCGAGCACCAGACTCCGGATTTTTTCAGCAATCGGAATACCTCCGGGCTCCCGCGTTTTTAACACCTTGAATCCCTCTTCCTGCAGCCACTTTTCGAGAGCTGTAATAACCGTAGACTTTCCGGACCCTTCTCCTCCTTCCAACGTAATGAACTTGCCTTTATTCGTCTCCTGCATATGACTCTATCCTTTCTTCCTATGTTTTACTTTTACTAAAAAGCGGCTATCTTTTTGACTGCCACCCTGCAGACGCCCCCCGTTCTGCAGAAGGTCAAGGGCATAGCGAATTCTTCCGGCATCCACGTATTCTCCTTCAAGCCAGAGAGGTATACCCGGAGGATAGGGCACCAGCGGCGCTGCTGCAGTTCTTCCCTCTGCGCTTTCAAGCAGGACCCATTCTTCTTCGCCGGGTTCTTCTTCCCAGACGCCTTCGGAGAGACGGGGAAACAATTCAAACATGGAAAAGGACTGGCCCATGCTCCCGTGCCGGGGTTCAAGCCCTTCCCATACTCTCTTGACTGCATTTAATGGAATGTTGATATGTTCGCTGGTCAGGGGCAAAGTCCACAGCAGGTAGCTGCTGCCGGCAAGCTCTGAATAGATGTGCTCCTGCTCGAGAGCTTCCTGCACCTCCCATCCTGTATACCCTTCAGGCACCGGCACTATCCACTTTAACGGATCCGCATCTACGTGCTCTGGCGGCTGTATCAGCCTGCTGCCGATGACTGCTTCAAGCTGCTGCTTTTGAGCGGAAAGCTGTTCGGGGCTCCACCCCTCATGCTGTATTGTATGTACGTAGTGACGGGCCGCATCGAGTGAAGCGAGCAGCAGATATGAAGGACTGCTCGACTGCAGCACCCCCAGATAATAGGATAGACGTTCACGGGAAACCCGGGAGCCGGACACATGCAGATACGCACTCATCGTGAGAGCCGGCAGCATTTTATGCGCGGACTGGACGACCACATCCGCCCCCTGGGCGAGAGCCTCCTTCGGAAGCAGCGGGCTTGCCGCAAAGTGGGCTCCGTGGGCTTCATCCACCAGCAATACTCCTTCATGCCCGTGTACGAACTCTGCAAGAGAGGATATATCACTACTCCACCCTTCATACGAAGGAGAAGTGATGACCGCCCCTTTTAACGAGGGATAACGACTCCACGCATCCACCAGTATTTCCCGGGAAATACCGATGGAAAGCTGCGTATATTCATCGATTTCCGGCCGTGCAAATACCGCCCGGACACCGGCAAGCTTCAACGCATTCATCACCGATTTGTGAGCATCGCGCTGCACGAGCACCTCGTCTCCCGGAGAAAAGGCGGCCATCACCATCGCAAGGTTCCCCGTCGTAGAACCGTTAATTAGAAACCACGTTTTTTCGGCCCCAAACACTTCCGCCGCTAAATGCTCCGCTTCTGCAATTCCTTCTTCAGGCTGATGAAGATCATCGAGCCCGGTGATTTCTGTCAGGTCGTAAGGAAATATGTTTTTCCATTCCTGCAGCGACGCCGGGAAAACAGTGCCGTTTTTATGCCCGGGCACGTGAAAGGAGACCGGCCGGCCGGCCATATGCTGCTGCGCCATGCGAACTATAGGCTGCTCCTGTTGGCAAACCATGACAACCACTCTCCCTTTTCGCCTCTATTTTTTATCTTAACATGAAAATTTGGCTGTTCTTTCTCTTTTTTTACTCGTGCTATACTATTCAATGATTGAGATATTAAAGGAGAGATGCCTGATGAAAAGCATTGCTGTATTTTGCGGCTCCCGCCTTGGAGACGATCCTATATATAAAGATTCAGCAGCAGCTCTTGGTCGAGAAATAGCCTCCTCCGGGCGCACCCTGGTCTATGGCGGCTCCAACGTAGGAACGATGGGCCGTCTCGCAGATGCTGCGCTCGAAGCCGGCGGTGAAGTGATAGGAGTTATACCGGATAAACTCGTTGAACGGGAGATTGCCCATCCTTCCTTGAGTAAGCTTTATAAAGTATCTACGATGCATGAGCGAAAAGCCAAAATGGCCGAACTGGCTGATGGATTCATAGCGCTTCCAGGCGGGCCCGGGACCCTTGAAGAGTTTTTTGAAATGTTTACATGGGCTCAGATCGGCGTGCACCAAAAACCGTGTGCGCTTTTAAACATTCATCACTATTATGATCACCTGCTTCAATTTTTCAACCATATGGAACAGGAGCAGTTTCTCCCTGCCGACCACCGCGATAAAATTATCGTTTCTGACTCTCCGGAAGAGCTTCTTCAGCAGCTCAGCGAAAATCCGGAGCTCGAAAAGAAGTCCTACGAGTAACAGGCATAAAGCTGTGCCTGTGCTCTTTTTTTATTCATTATTACTCCAGCCGGGTAAACGTTTTGCGGAGCACCTTATTTTTCGTTATGATAATAATAATTAAACAAACTATGCGGAGGAACCTATGCGAAAAAAAGTGTTTATACATATCGGTTTTCATAAGACAGCCACTACGTTTTTACAGCAGAATGTGTATCCTAAACTAAAACAGGAAATCAAATACATACGAAAAAAGCGCATCGATCAGGAGCTGTATGATTTACGGCTGAAACGGCTGAGCGATGAAAACATTTATACCATCCGCACAAATATTGAAGCATTTATGCATCCGGACAAGCCCGTGCTTATTTCCTATGAAGGCCTCTCCGGCAGTCCATTTTCCCAAAAAAAATCAAAAAACAATCTAAAGGTGCTTGAAGACCTCCGCCGCATTTTTCCGGCAGATACGTATGATACCCATATTATCGTCGGTGTACGGGATCAAATTGACCTGCTGACCTCTCTCTACGTTCAATATCTCCATCAGGGCGGGTACAAGAGCGCCAAGGCTTTGTTTAAAGACTGGGAGGACCATGGCATTCTGGATCATTATCACTATTACCGCTATCTCCAAAAAATAGAAGAGCTTTTCGGCCCGGATAACTATTACCTGCTGCAGTATGAAAACTTCCGCAATGATGAATACGGTCAAATTTTGCAGCTGCTTCAGTATATGGGCATCGATCGTGTGCCAAAATACAACCGCTCAAAGCTGAACCGCAGCTACGGAGTCATGCAGGCGGTAATCGCCCGCAAGTTGAATTATTTCTTTAAAACACCGCTGAATCCAAATGGTAAAATTCCCATTGTCGACATACCGAAGATTGGTATTGTATCCCCGCGGCGGCTGCTGCAGAATAACGCGAGCTTTGCCCTTCATTATAAAAGGTACTCGCTCCCTGTGAATCTTCAAAAAGTGCTGCAGCTGAAATACCAGAAAGATAATGAAAAGCTTGCCGAAGCCTATCACATTAAGGATTATTCCAAAAGCTAACCGAAGAGCCCAGGCTCTTCGGTTATTTTTCAATCAGGGCGAGCGTATAGCGGCTTTTGCTCCCAGGTTCATAAAGATTCACCGTATCTGTGGAATACTGCAAAATCTCCGCCCGAAATGGTTCTGCTGCCCCCACCTGCACACTAAAGTCATTTTCGTACAATAATACCGTCACATCGTGCTACTCCTCATGAGTAACCTGAAACGTAAATTCAACGATCCGTTTTCCCTCTTCCGTGCGATCGTTTCTTAACAATGTCTCTTCCTGAAACGCACGGCTATTAATATAAATCATTTTTTTCCTCCTTTTGTTCTCTGCTTCATTCTGCCCTATAAAACCTTCCGTTACAATAATTACGTCCAGTTCTTCCCCCGCCAGTTTAAGCCAGCCCTCCTGGTGGTACGGTAAGGAAAGGCTTTGTATAACTACGTATCGCCAAGCTGCAAAGAGAGGGGTAAAACATATGAATACCATCAAATCCTATGCCAAAGAACTCATGGGCGAATTTAAAAAGGACGATGTCCCGTTACTAGCCGCCGCCCAATCCTACTATTACCTGCTTTCCATTTTTCCAATGATGATTTTAATACTTACCATTCTCCCCCTTCTTAATATTGATTCCCAGGCCGTCGTCACGCTTGTGCAGAATACGGCCCCAAGCGGCATGACCTCTGTGCTCGAGGAAAACATTCTGAGTATCGTTGAAACCCCGAGGGGCGGACTTTTCACCATCGGCCTGATCGGCGCATTGTGGTCGGCTTCAAATGGGATCAACGCCTTCATTAATGCCTCTAACACTGCATATGATATCGAAGAAACGCGCTCCTTCATTAAAGTCCGGGGCCTTTCCATTGCGCTGACGCTCGGCATGATTATTGCACTTGCTGCCGCTCTTATTCTCCCTATATTCGGCAACCTGATCATTGATTTTATCAGCTCTGTCGTCAGCCTCCCGCCTCAGACCGAGCTGCTTTTTCAAATTCTCCGGTGGGTCGTCGCCCTGACTATAATGTCTGCTGTGCTTCTCGTACTGTATCGTTTTGCTCCAAACAAAAAATTGAAATGGAAGGAGATTCTGCCGGGCGCTATCACAGCCGCGGTGCTGTGGCAGCTGATATCTCTCGCTTTTTCCTTTTATGTCAGCAACTTCGGCAACTACTCTGCCACCTACGGAAGCCTTGGAGGTATTATTATTCTAATGCTTTGGTTCTTCCTGACCGGCATGATTTTAATGATCGGTGCTGAACTGAACGTTATTTATCACCGCCGGCGCGGGAAATCCTCCACCACGTCCGCTTCCACAGAAGAAACGTGAGCCGTGCTGCCCCCGGAGCAGTCCGTTTTTTCTTTTCAAGGCCTATCCTTTCAGCTTCGGGTCAAAAATAATAAAAGGAAGGCCCCTATCGCGGGAGCCTTCCTTTTTTGCGTTACTCAACTGGTTCCTGTCGACTGACTGCTGCTGCTTTCCTGTAAAAACTGCATTCCTACCCACGTTTTACGGCCCCGCTGCTGAATCCACTGGGTACGCGCGTAGTTATCTGGAAAATGATCCTCCCTCCCGGAAATATAGACTATATCTCCCGGCTGAATGCTTTTGACGTTTTTCACCTGCACCCGGCAGCCGCTCATGCTGTAGTCCTTAACTACCGCTTCATAAATAACGTTGTTTACTTTTACAGTTGCCGACATATTCACCTGTTCCCGGACAGCCATCCGTTTTGCCTGGGCCGGCTGTTTTTCCGTGCCTCTGAAAAACTTCAGAAAGGCTCTTCCAAGCGAAGAACGCTCGTAAATACGTTTCGTATAAATATCGGTCATTTCCAAAAACATGACCTGGATTAAACTCCGGTACTGTTCCAAGGTCACATTTTGAAATTTACCTCCGGCAGCAGCCATGGCCTCTGCCTCGCCGCCCACCCACAGCTTATGCACGTGGAGGCGGTTAATCGGGCCGGCGCTGAGCGTAAAGTGTTCTTCATGTGAAAGCCAGGATTTTGCTTCCGGGTGTGCTACTTCAAAACGCACCCCGGTTTCACTAAGATCCAGCACCTTGCACGGAAGCGTTCTCCCCCCGGCTGACACAGTACCTTCCAGGTCTACTTTGTGCCGTTCAGCTCCGCGAAAACGCGGACGCTCCACTGAAACCATTAATGCCAGTACAAGAGCTACAGCGTTATAAAGGATCCAGAAAATATTAATGTACAGTACGTCTTCGTTTTGAAAAAATGTTAGAGACGTGGCGAAATGCAGCACCACTCTCGCCAGTGCGATAAAGGTGAGCGCAAGCAGCACCAAATACGGAATACTGACCCTCCACAAAAACTGACGGCGGTCATTTTGGATCCCCTTGGCTGTGACATTAAACTTGATGTTTTTCCGCATAAACGCTTCCGTAATTACCGAGACTGCCATGTACGGGGCCATGGCTACTTCATAAACATGGCTCCAGAGCACGGTCCGTTTTTGGTCGGACATTAACCGGAAGGCCAGCTGGGATGAAAGAAAGGCCGGCAGCCAGTAAAGCACAAGCGTTTCAAAATCTGCGTTCAGGCTGTAAATCGAAAAAATCAAAAACAACAGCGGTGCCAGCAGGAAAATCATTTTATAAACGCCGAAGAACCAGTAGTTGATACCATCCATATACAGCAGCCGCTGCATAAAGGAGAGGCCTTTGATTTTCATGGGATTCCATTTCCGGGTGACCTGAATATTGCCCCGGCACCAGCGGTCTCTCTGTTTTAAAAGGTCGGCATATGTTTCCGGTGCGAGCCCGACGGCGAGGGTTTCGTTTACAAATACCGTCTTTTGATCCCCGGTTTGAAGCAGCATTCCAGTCGCCATATCTTCAGTAATCACTCCAGTGGCAAATCCACCGATATCCTCGAGCGATTTTCTGCGGAACAGGGCGTTACTGCCCACATACATAGTAGCGTTAAAGCGGTCTTTTCCTTCTTCAAGCCGACGCATGAAAAAATCCTGCTCGTTAGTGATGTTGTCTTCAAAAAACAAATTGTACTGAAAAGGATCTGCATTATAAAATACCTGCGGTGCCTGGACGAACGAAACTTTTTCGTCCGTGAACTGTCCGACGGTGCGCTCGAGGAATTCGGCTTTCGGCACCATGTCAGCATCCATCGTAACGACTATTTCTCCGTCGGTTTTTGTTAACGCATCATTCAAATTGCCAGCCTTGGCGTGTTCGTTGCCGGGACGGGAAATGTAGCCTACACCTAGGCTTTCTGCAAGACGGCGCACAGACTCTCTTTTTCCGTCATCGCAGACGTACACCCTAAGCAGCTCTTCAGGATAGCGCATCATTGTGCATGCAGTCATGGTTCGCTTCAGAAGATCTTCCGGTTCGTTGTATGTGGCGATAAACACATCGACTGTAGGCAGGCTTTCCAGCTCTGAGAGCGGAATATGTTTTCGTTTGAATGGTTTCCAGGATAAAATCGTAAACATGATTGCCTGGAAATAGCCCATTATTTCTGTGGCCAACAGCAGGATTCCTGCGATAAAGCTGATGATGCCCAGTGTAGGAATCGTTTCGGCCGCTCTCCAGAAAAGATAGACAGCATTGACGATAAGAAAAAGGGAGAGCAGTATGTGCCGGGACCATGTCCATTTTTTTGCTGAAAAATACAGCAGCATTAGTACAATTATCTCTGCTGCTACAATATACCAGAATGTGTCATTCATGTCCTGCCCTCCTGTCAAAGTATATGGTTAAAAATAAATGTTCGTTTCATGCGGTCATATGCAGGCTTCACTTCCCAGCTGCTGTCAAACAGCAGCGGCTCCCCGCTTTCTGATTCCTGCTCGGTGACCCAGCTTTCTGCATCACCAACTCCCCAGACGGTAAGGCCGCTGCAGGACTCCTCTTCCATACAGATGCTCGTTACATCTGCATAAATATCTGCCTGCCTCTCCAGACGTTCCTCTCGGGGAGTATCCAGATTTTGCAGCTTTACATCCATTTCAGTTACAGCAGTCTCAAAACCAGCCGTTCCCCAACGCTTAAAATTCTCCTGCATCTTTTCCCGGGAAAATCTCGGATCGGCAGCATCAATATGGGTCTGCATGCCAATACCATCAATCGGTACGCCCTCGTTTTTCCAGCTGTTTAAGGCTTCAAACATAGCATCCGTTTTTTCATTTTTCATTTCATTTCCGTAATCATTGTAGTAGAGCTTTGCTTCGGGAGCCGCTTCGCGTGCCCATTCGAAGGCAAGAGGAATATATTCCGGCCCTATGTACTCCAACCAGATTGTTTCTTTGTAGCTTCCGTCGTCGTTCCAGGCTTCGTTAACGACGTCCCATTCCTGTACGCGTCCGCTGTAGTGTCCGGCCATTGTCTGCACGTGGTCCTTCAGCACTGCTTTAGCGCTTTGTTCATCTACTACCTCTTCATGAACCCAACCAGGAAGCGCTTCGCCCCATACCAGCGGGTGACCCCGGACCTTCATATCATTTTGTTCAGCAGTCTCTACAATTTCATCTGCTTTTTGAAAGCTGTAATTGCCCGGTTCAGGCTGTACGGCTTCCATCTTCATCTCGTTTTCCACCGTGACACTGCTGAATTCTTCAACGAGCAGATCTTTATACTTTTCATTGTCTGAAAGCGGATCCCAGCGCACCGAAGCACCTATATAGTGCCCGGAATTCTCCGCGTTTGTACCAAGTGAAGCGTTTGATTTCACTGCAAACCACCCTCCTGCCCCTGCCATAAGTAAGATCAGAAGCCCGGCTGTTACAAAAAAGACCTTCTTCAAAACAGCATTTTCTCCTTTTGTGCATTGTCATTATAAAGGCTGAATTTATAACTTTTTTTTCCAATTACGTATGTATTTATACTTAATGATATCATTATTTCGATGCGTTAAGAAGCTTTAACCCACACTTTTCCATTGATAATTTCCATCTGTTTCTATATCCGTAAATTTAAAACGGGAAGCAAATTATGTTGAACTGCGAAGCTTTTATGTATAAAAACTCTTTGTTTTTAAAGATTTTTGCTTAAAAAACCTGTATTCCTGCCTGATTTATGCTTATAGTGTAACTAGTAAAATTAAGACTGCAGTTGTAATAAGGAGGACCATATATGCTCGCTTTTGAACGAAGAGAAAAGATTCTATCCACCCTCTACAGTGATAAAAAAGTATTCGTCGCTCCCCTCGCTTCAACGTTTAACGTTACTGAGGAAACGATTCGCCGTGACCTGGAAAAGCTTGAACGTGAAGGCATTGTTACCCGTAATTACGGAGGAGCCACGCTCAATGAACGCACGAGTGAAGACCTTCCATACCAGACAAGAAATACGATTAATCTGGAAGAAAAAAGAATCATTGCGCAGCTCGCTCCGCCGCTTATCAAGGACGGCTCTTCCATTATGGCCGACACGAGTTCCACGGTCTATGAAGCACTGCAGGTGCTTCAGCAGTCCAAGGATCATCTCACCATTATTACAAACAGCGTATCTATTCTTCAGGACTTTGCATTTTCATCCTTTGACGTGTTTTCTACCGGAGGAAGCCTTCGGAAAAACTCGCGCTCTCTGGTGGGGCCTTCAGCCATTCGTTCAGTACAGCAGTACAACGTAGATGCAGCTGTTGTCAGCTGTAAAGGTATTTCCATGACGCAGGGCATCATGGATACGAATGAGCCGGAAGCTGATTTAAAACAGTACATGCAGAATCAGGCCCGGCAGGTTATTCTGCTTGTTGACCATACAAAGTTCGGAGCTGTCTCCCTGGTCAAAACATTTCCTTTTGAGCAGGTGGATTGCCTGGTAACCAACAAAAAACCAACGGATGAGTGGCTCGATTTTTTCGGGCAGCATGATATCAATGTTATTTTTCCTTCATAATAAAGCTCTGTCTCTCTGCTGTGGCTGCAGGGATGACAGAGCTTTGATTTAAGAGCTGGTAAGGTGCTGCACAACATCTTCAGCCATTTGATGGGTTTCCCAGGCCTGTTCATACATATATTCCGGTATAATGTCCTGTTCCACAAAGGCCAGAAAGGTTGTAATAATAGTTTCAAAGCCGCGCTTTTTCAGCGTGGATTCCCAGTCGTTTTCTCCCTGGTGCCAAATGTCTTTATTTTTATGCACACTGACATCCCGGACATTACTTACCGTCAGCGTCTGCTCCTGGTTCATCACGTCTACACGTTCCAGGGAGGTGCCGGCTTCGCGGTTCATAATACCGAGCGCTGTCACATTTGGTGACTCAAGCTGAAGCGTCACATGGTGCAAGAGATCATATTCTCCTTTACCGCTCACCGTCATGTTCTCAATTGTTTCTGGGAACAAATACAAAATCGTATCAATCACATGAATAAAGTCGTCAAACACAAACGTGCGTGCATCCACTGCCTGATGACCCCGATGCTTTTGAACGATAATCATATTCGTGTCCTCTGCTTCCATCAGCTTTTGATAGGAAGGTGCATGCCGGCGGTTAAAGCCTGTCATTAACAGCAGCCGCTTCTCCTTGGCTTTGGTAAGCAGCCGCTGGGCAGATTCGGCGTGGTACGTAATAGGCTTGTCCACATACACATGGATGCCCATGTCGAGCAGCGCATCAATAATAGGCTCATGCGCTACGGTCGCTGTATGCACAAATGCTGCTTTCATACCGCAGCTCAGCCACTCGTCCATCTGCTGATACGTGTGAGGTATCGTATACGTATCAGCAATTTCTTTTAACGTGTCCGGGTTTCTTGTATACACGTGCAGTTCTACATCTTTTAAGTTGCTTAAAATGGGGAGATACGCTTTTTTCGCAATGTCCCCGATGCCAATCATTCCTATTTTCATGGTGTCCCCTCCCGGGCCTGAGTTCATCAAGATAACGGTTTCAAAACCAACAGAACAATTTTGAATACCTTCTTTTCTCAGAATACCATAAATTGTTTCTTCACCGTTTTTCCAGCAGATTATTTATAGTAATTTTCTTTCTGTTCTGCTATTTTCTGTACTTCAGCACGAATTTGCTGGTACGCAAGCCGTCCGCCCAGACAAAGCAGATCATCTTCTTTGCTGTAGGGTGTGCGGCTGGTTAAATGATCAATCTGTTTGTCCAGATAAGCGGAGAGCATAGCGAGTTCTTCGTTTTTCACAACTCTTCCCACCCTTTTTGTACGGAAAGAATCCGGTCAAAGGAAATATTATAATAACTGCCCTGCTCGTCCTTCCAGTGAATAAGCCGCTTAATGTGATCAATATACGTGCACGTCCCTGTCGTTTCTATATCATTTTCTTCGTTTTTCCAGTGCAGTTTCAATTCATGCTTTTCTGCCCAGGCTTTACGGAGAAGGCGTTCCTTCTGTTTCCAGTCCTCCGTTTCTTTTTCCCATTCCGCCGCTATCATGCGGGCGATTGTTTTTTGTTCTTCATTCATCAGCCTCACATCCCTTCAAAGAGAAGTATATTACTTCCATTATACAAGAACGTACGTTCGAGAAAAGGATATTTTTTTCCTGGTTTTCTAACTGAACAGAAAAAACCGCTCTCTGTAAGCATTTCTGTAGGCAGAAAAAAATTTTTTCTTCATACTGGATATAGCGTATTTTAAAGGAGGAAAAGCATGCAGGTAGATATTTGGTTTGATGTAATGTGCCCGTTTTGCTATTTAGGAAAACGGCGCTTTGAGACCGCTTTGGAAAACATGTCTTTCAGGCACCAGGTGCAGGTGGTCTATCACAGCTTTCAGCTGAACCCGGAGATGCCAAAAAATCCGGCTTCGGACATTCATACCTTTCTCTCTGAACAAAAAGGCATGGACCGGGAGCAGGTGCTTGCGTTTCACCGGCAGCTCACCGATCAGGCGAAGGATATTGGTTTGGAATACAACATGGACACAGCAGTACCGGCTAATTCCTTCGACGCCCACCGGCTGTTGCAGTTCGCCACAGAACGCGGTAAAAACAACCGCATGACTGAGCGCCTTCTGCGCGCATATTTTACCGAATCCAAAAACATTGCAGATATCGACACCCTTGCCGCACTCGCAGGAGATGTCGGCCTTGTGGAGGAGGAAACGAAAGAGCTGCTCGAGCTGGATGCCTACACCCCCAGCGTACAGAAAGATTTACAGGAAGCTTCCTATATAGGAATTGACGGAGTTCCTTTTTATGTATTCGATGAAACGTACACCCTCTCCGGTGCCCAGCCGGCAGAAACATTTGAACAGGCACTGCAGCAGGTTTGGGATGAAAAGCAGCAGGCATAGCAGGAGAAGCTCTTCCTTTCCGGAAGGGCTTTTCGTATAAAGATAGGACGAAAGTAAAGCTTAATACGACTGAGCACAGGGAAACTTATTCCCATAATTGTAATATAGGAGGCCTGCGCCATGCTTGCTGTTAAAGTGAATCGTGCGCTCCATAAACTAAACAAACATGCAGCCCCTGCTGCCAAAACTGCTTTGAAAAGAAACGAACCGGTCGTAGTGCATTTAACCAGCACTCAGGAGCGGAAAGTAAAGGACTCTCTTTATTTTCTTGAAGAGGAACAATTAATTTACTGTGCCAGATTAGAAGAACAAACCACTACAGACCCCAGAATAGACACGACGCTCGAGCTCATCCCCCTTCCCAGGCTGTTTAACGTTTTAGATTAATAAAAAAAGCCTCCCCGGGATACGGGAAGGAGCATAGAGGGGTCCCCTGTCCAGCGGGATGAACCTGGGGGGATCAACACCTCCTATATTAAGCCCTTAATGTAACGCTTGTATGAAGAACCTGTTAACGTTTTGTTATTTTCTTTGGACCTGCTGCTTTTTGCCTGTAAGCACCACAAAACAAAAAATCATGATACCAATTCCAATCGTCCCGGCGAGCCAAAGAGCATTTAACAGTGCGAGCACGGTAAACATAAAGGTAAGCAGAACATATAAAGCAGCAGTGCGCGGCTGCCAATAAGCCGACACGTCAAACAACCTCCCTTGAAAGTGAAGAACCAAATACATAATCGTATGCAGAAGAAAGCCAATAATAAACCATCCCTGGAAATTCGAAAACGGAATATCATAATACCAGCCGCCTTCATTCCATATCCAGTACCCCTGCACCAGATAGTTCACAGGGTCGAGTACAAAATCAATTCCGGTGACTAAAAGTGCTCCCAGCAGCACATAAAGAATAAACGATACCCATCCACGCAGGCGTGGAAGCATGCCCAGAATATAAAGCATTAACGCATGTGACCCAGAAACGATGGCCACCCAGGCTGCTCCAATCGTCAGCGGCACCCCTAGAACCATCGCCCCGAAATCAGAAGCATATTCATAGCTTCCAAAAAAGAGATTCAGCTGCACACCGATCCCTTCAAGAAACATCGAAAGCAGAAAAATAACGGCAGTCAGCCCGCCTCCGGTTTTCCCCCCGTAAGACCGAATCAGAAAAAAAGCACCAATTACTCCGGTTAAATACAGAAAAACAGCGTTTGCCCATTCCAGCCATACCGGGAGCAAATCAAACGTCAGCAGCACGATGCCGCATATGTACCAAAAGATAAAAAAACGAAATAAACCTATGTCAAACGGTAAGTTTCTCATGGCCCCTCCTGAAGTTACAGACTATTAATGGATGCCCCTGTCTATTTCCCGGGTAATACTTGTTTTAACTGTATTTTATAAAAAAAAACAGAAAACCCCGAAGGATTTTCTGCCTGCAACTAATATTATCTCTATATTTTAAAGTAGTTGACCTCCTGTTGAAGGTCCTCTGCCATGGAAGCGAGCGTTTCGGCCGCAGAGGATATTTCCTGCATCGAGGCGAGCTGCTCCTGCGTGGACGCCGCCACCTCTTCGGAGGAAGCCGCGTTTTCCTGGGCGATCGAAGAGATATCAGAAGCCGAATGCGAAATACGCTCGACGCTTCCGGCCATGCTCCGGATCGTTCCAGTCACTTCTTCAATCTTTGGAGCCATATGCTCCATGCTGTCAAGAATCTGCTGAAACTGTTTAGAGGTGTCCTCAGATACGGTCAGCCCCTGCTCCGCATTTTTTGATACGCCCTCCATTTGAATTACAGACTGCTCTGCATCATTTTGAATGCTTTTAATCAGCGTACCAATCTGTTCTGCCGAAGTGGAGGACTGCTCAGCAAGCTTTCGCACCTCTTCCGCGACGACGGCAAAGCCCTTTCCCTGTTCTCCGGCCCGTGCTGCTTCAATGGCTGCGTTTAAAGCAAGCAGGTTAGTCTGACTCGCAATGCCGGTAATAACCTCAAGAATGCCGCCAATTTCCTTGGAGCGATCCGACAAAGCCTGAATCACCTGATTGGAGGCAGTAACAGATTGATGGATATCCTGCATCTGGGAGAGATTGCTTTCTACATACCTGCTGCCTTCGCGGGCCCTTTCTGCTGTTTCAGCTGACAGCTGAAGCACGTTGTCCGTCCGTTCCTCAATTTTTTTCACTCCGCCGGTCACTTCTTCAAGCGCGGCGCTGTTATGTTCAATTTTTTCCGTCTGTCTTTCTGCTCCGCTTGCCACCTGTTCGGTAGCGACAGCTACTTCGCTTGTCGCCTGCGAGGTCTGCTCCGAGCTTGCTTTCAGCTGCTCTGACGATGAACTCATATGCTCCACAGACGCAGAAAGCTTAGTGAGAATGCCCCGTAGAGATTCCACCATATGGTTAAAGCTTGCGGCGAGTGCTCCAATTTCATCGTTGCTGTTTACTTCCACCTGCCCGGTCAGATCACCGCGGCTGATTTTTTCAGCAGAAGCCTGAAGACGCTGGATCGGCTTTAAAATATTTTTTACGATAAAGTAGACAAACAGAAGGCCCCCAAGGAGTGCAGCGGCAATGACGATACCGGTTCTCCAGAGAATCGGCGCTGCTGCTTCCTGAAACTCGCTCGTATACATCGTGCCGCCGACCGTCCAGCCGGTGGTTTCATTCTTTATAAATTCCATTTCCTTTGCTTCCCCGTTCAGCGTGTACGAAAAATGGCCGTCACTCTTACCGTCGATTTGGCTGTAGACGTTTTCTTCCATAGGTTCTCCAGGTTCTGCGTTAGGGTTAACCATATAATTGCCCTGCGTATCCGCCAATACAACATATCCTTCTTTACCAATGGCCGCTCCTGCTGCCAGAGACTCCAGGGAGGATAAATCGTAGTCAATAGCCATTACCCCCGAGCCGTCATCCAGCTGCTGGGTAATCGTTACGATCTGGGCTTCTGTTGCTGCATCTACATAAACATCAGTAAGTACTGCCTCACCCCCAGCTTCGACTGCTTCCTGGAACCATGGACGTTCGGTTGGATCATAATCCTCCGGCAGTTCCCCCTGATCCGATGCAAACAGTGTTTCTCCTTCATTCGAGCCCGTGTAGATGGAAATAACCTTGCCATGTGTTTGAATATAGTCATTAAAGGTGTCGAGCATACGTTCTTCGGCTTCAGGATCGGTAAATGACTCTTCGGTGACGAGGCCGGCGTAATGGCTGATATCAGCAATTCTTGCATTCATTTCTTCATCCACCTGTTGGTTAATAAGACCAACGCTTTCCCCGGCATTGCTATTCATCTGGCTCCTGACTTCATTTTTGGCAGACGTGTAGGAGCTGAAGCCGATAATAATACTTGGCACCAGCAGTACGAGTAAAAACGAGATGTATAATTTTTTTCGCAGCGTTAATGATTGCAGCATAGGCATCCTCTTTTCTAAAATATATTTTTCTATGTAATAGGCCCTCTACTATTATCTATCGGTTCATTTTTGCAATTCTTTGTTCTCCAAACTGTTTTTATTTTGCATTGGCATAAAAAAATCCTCTCCATATAAATTCAGGAGAGGAAAACATTTTATTGATATTCAAGCTGTACACTGTTCAGCGAAGCAAAAACGCCGTTTTTATGGATCAACTCTTCATACGTCCCCTGCTCAGCAATACGGCCGCCGGTCACCACCACGATATTATCGGCATGCCGGATCGTCGCAAGCCGGTGGGCGATTACAATCGTCGTCCGGTTCTCCGCCAGCTGGGTCAACGACTGCTGAATCAGTGCCTCGGTTTCCGTATCGAGCGCTGAGGTCGCTTCATCCAAAATTAAAATCGGCGGGTTCTTCAAGAAAGCACGGGCAATTGCAATCCGCTGCTTCTGGCCCCCGGAAAGCTTTAACCCCCGCTGGCCGATTTCTGTTTCATACCCATCCGGAAGCTCCTCTACGAACCCGTCCAGGTTCGCCAGCCGGGCAGCTTCTTCAATCTCTTCCTCCTCAGCCGTCAATCGCCCGTAAGCGATGTTTTCCTTCAACGTGCCGTTAAACAAAAACACATCCTGCTGCACCATGCCGATCTGGGAACGAAGGGATTCCTTTGTCATCTTCCGGATGTCTATACCGTTAATTGTCACAGCACCGGCGTCCACGTCGTAAAAGCGCGGAATCAGCGAGCTGATCGTCGTCTTCCCGGCCCCGGAAGAGCCGACAAAGGCAACTGTTTTTCCAGCTTGTACCGTTACTTTCATGTCCCGGAGCACCGGCTGGCTTTTATGGTACCCAAACGTGACATCTTCAAGCCTGATGTCACCTGTAAGCACCGGAGCTTCTACTGCATCAGGGTGGTCGACAATATCTTTTTCTGCATCTGTCATTTGCACGAACCGTTTAAAGCCGGCCATGCCCTTCGGATACAGCTCTAAAATCGCACTGATTTTTTCTATCGGTTTGAAGAGCACGTTCACGTACAAAATAAAGCCGACGAACTCACCGTTTGTAATGGCACCTGTGTAAACGAGCCACGCACCGTAAACAAGCACTGCCAGAATCATAAGACGGGTCGTTAAGAAAATAGTCGCCGTAGTGTGCCCCATCGTCCGGTAGCCCGAGAGCTTAGCCCGGCGGTAACGGTTGTTGTTTTTGGCAAACCGGTCGATTTCAAAGGCTTCGTTTGTAAAGGACTGTACTACCCGTGCCCCTGAGACGCTGTCCTCCACCCGGGCGTTCACATCGCCTATTTCTGCGTACATTTTTGTCCACGCTTTGTTCATTTGAATATTCGTATAGGTAATAAGCGCAATCAGAAATGGCACAAACACAAGAGCAACAAGGGCAAGCTGCGGATTAATCGAAAACATAATCGTAAAAGCGCCCGCAAACGTCATAACGGCAATAAATAAATCCTCCGGCCCGTGATGGGCAAGCTCTCCAATATCAAACAAATCGTTAGTGATACGGCTGATAATGTGGCCGGTTTTCGTATTATCAAAAAATCGGTATGACTGGCCCTGAACGCTCTTAAACAGCTCCCGCCGCATATCCGTTTCAATATTAATGCCAAGCTTGTGCCCCAGATAATTGACGATGTACTGCAGGTAGGCACTGAATAAATAGATGGCAAGCAGGCCGGCTGAGACCCACACGACGAGGTTCCAATCCTCCTGGGGAAGCAGGGAATCAATAAACCACTGGACAACAAGCGGAAAGACCAGATCCAGGGCTGCAACAGCGATCGCGCTGAAAAAATCGATGAAAAACAGCTGTTTATGAGGAAGGTAATAGGAATAAAAACGTTTAAGCATCAGGGTCTCCTCTTCTAATCAAATTCACGTTGAAATACTTCTTTTATTGTATAGAAATGCTGATGAAATTCAATCATTTTCTACCTGGCTATTTCCATATAATGCAAATAACCATGAAATAATATGAAAACAGGCGCTTATCGGTATGGAAAGCAAATATTAGCTAAAAAACAGCATTAATTATCGGTATTCTTTTTTGTGTTTAATAGACAAACAAAGGAAATATGTTAATATAGATACACTGAATGCCATCAGGTATGTTGACCTTCCCGAAAACTTCCTAAGCTTCAGTATACAGCTGTAGAAGCTGTTTTCTTTGTATATGCGGCGCTGTACGCCAAAAAGCCTGAAAGCATTGCTGCTTCCAGGCTCTTTTTTTGACTTTATTTAGACGGCTTTTTTTCTAAAGCTGCATTGTCATCTCGTTCATGTGGCATGAGAAGCGGCTTTGGAACAGCCTTTTTCTTTGTAGCTTCAGAAACCACAAATATAAGAATAAACGCGATAATAACGATCACCGTACGGAAGGGGAAAAGCACAATCCCGTCTTCAATCATTGGGTACGGAAGAAAGACCGGCAGGCCGATCGCCGGTTCTCCGCCGCCAAGGCGCAAAAAGACAGATACAATAAATGCTGTCAGGGAACCATACACGTTCGCATTTTTATAAAACAGAGCCATGGTCAGCTGCGGGAATAAAATACAAAAAATCAAATCCGACGCAAGGTACCACAGAGTATATACACTTCCAACATTTAAAGCAATCAGGGTAGAAGCCGCCCCGATAATCACAATCGAGGTCTTGATCACCTTTTTCAGTTCATCGTTGGAGGCTTTCGGACGAAGCAGCGGGCGGTATATGTTCCATGAAGCCATCGAGGAGGCGGACAGAATCGAGGAGTCCATGGAAGACATAACGGCTGCTGCAAGAGCCCCGAGGCCAATCGCCGCTACCCATCCCGGCGTCAGATGCTGGAGCACCTCCGGCAGTACCATGGCCGCTGTTTCCGGTGCTGAAGTACCAAAGGACGCCCAGTCGACATTATAGCCGATTATACCAATAAGAACGGCTGGGACAGCCGCAATAATACATACTACACCGGCAATGATCGAAAACCACATAGCCGTTTTTTCATCTTTAGCGGAGAGCACGCGCTGGAAATAAACCTGCCAGGCAATGCCGCCGAAAATTAATAGAAAGGCATAGTCCCACCAGTTCCAGAAATAGTTGCCCCATTCCGGATGATTCCACCCGTCAAGTGGCGGAAAAAGGTTCGCATAGGTGCCAAGATCCGCCTGATAACCATTCCAGTTTACGCTCAGGCTGCCGGTGCTGCCAAAGGCAAACGGCAGCACAAGAAACAAACCACCCAACAGCAGAATCATCTGTAAAAGATCTGTATAGGCAACCGCCCACATGCCGCCAAATACGGTGTAGGCAATCGCAATAATGGCTGAAATAACAATCGACGTCGTAAAATTGATCCCTAAAATAGTACCGAATGTAGTGCCTAGTGCTGTCAGAATCGCGCCGCTCCAGAACATTTCCCCCAGGAGCGCCGGAAGATAAAGCAGACCGCCCATTTTCTTGCCAAACCGCTGCTCGAGCGGATCAATAATGGTTTTGAATTCGTAACGGCGCATTTTTCTCGCATAAAAAATACCGCCGATAATGAGACTGAGGGCATAACCCCACGGGGCCTGAGCCCATACAAGGCCGTCAGCATATGTTGATTCTGCGGTCCCGTTAATATAACCGCCTCCTACCCAGGTGGCGGCCATCGTGAAAATCATGATAACAAGCGGCAGACTCCGTTTAGCCACCATCATGTCATCGAGAGAATCAGACTTTTTAGCGGCAAAATAGGCCCCGACATAGTACATCAAAGCATAGAAAACAAGCATGGCAATAAAGCCGCTCCACATCACTTCGTCACCAGTGGCAATTATGTAAATCAGTACTGCTGCTACCAAAAGGACAAACCCTAGACTCTTTAATAAGTTTAAATTTTTCTCGATCACGAGCAACACCTCTATTTTTTATAAAATTCTAAATATTGCGAAAACATTTTCCGGAGAGATAAAGTAAAACTGTTATCTCTCTTTTTCATCATCTTCTTCTATCGGAATATATTTAAATAATTCTCCTGTTTCCATAGACTCCACGAGACGACTCAACCATTTGTAGTACTTGATCGACTGGCTGAGAATTCGCTGAATCTCCCGGGCTTCTTCTTTTATGGATTCTTCTGCTTCTTCCGACTGAATCAGCATATCCAATTGTTCCCAGGCGCTTTCGATAGCGCTCAAATTCGTCCGCACTTCTCTCTCCCACTGCTGGGCAAAGAAGTTGGTGAAAAAACGGAAAAAATCCTTTTCGGCTACGTAGGTCTGCTTTCGCTTTCCGCGCCGGTGCGTTTTCTTTACAACATTGAACTCCTGAAGCTTTCGTACTCCAGTGCTCATACTCGGTTTACTCATTCCGAGTTTTTCTCTCATTTCATCCAGCGTCATATCGCCTTCAACATACATTGTCCCATACAACGTGCCAACGCTTCTGGTGACACCGTACAAATCCATGGTTTCAGCCAGGGAATCAATGATAATATCTTTGGCGCCTTCGAGTGACTCCCTCCATTCATCCTGGTGATGAGAATCCGTCATGGGCCCCTCCTTTTCTATTAAAAAAATTCAATTTGTTAAATATTTTCTTCACAGTATCTAATCTTAACGTATAAAAATTTCTTGTCAAATGCCTAATCAAAAATATTGGAATCTAATCTTTATGTGCATTCCCCGGGAAATAAAAAGGCTTCGGATATACTCGCACGCGCGAGAGAGCCTAATAAAAATTTTAAAATTTATTTATTTCAGGGTAATGACTCCGGGCGCTGGATGAAAATTTCCCTGAAGGTCTTTGACAAGATAATTGAAAGCTGATAGATTTAGGTTATTCAAAACGTTAAATATTTTTTTAACAAAGTTAACGACTAGGAGGCATACACATATGGATATTCGCATGTATATTGACGGCGAATGGGTCGACGCTGCTAACGGCAAAACCCGGGACATTATTAATCCGCTTGACCAAAGCGTTATTACGCAGGCAGCCGAAGGCTCCCGTGAGGACGCTGTAAAAGCCGTACAGGCTGCCCGCCGGGCATTTGACAAAGGACCATGGGCCGCTACTTCCGCTTCGGAGCGCGGAGCGTATGTATTAAAGGTCGCCCAGCTCATTGAGCGGGATAAGGAAGAACTCGCAGAGCTCGAAACGCTCGATACAGGTAAAACAATGACCGAAAGCCGTGCTGATATGGACGATATCGCCGGAGTGTTCCACTATTTTGCCGGACTTGCTGATAAAGACGGCGGCGAATATATCGCTTCTCCACTGCCCAATTCCGACAGCAAAGTTGTCCGTGAACCTGTCGGCGTATGCGGTCAAATCACCCCTTGGAACTACCCGCTGCTGCAGGCATCCTGGAAGATCGCACCGGCTATTGCAACGGGAAACACCATTATCGTCAAACCAAGTGAAATTACGCCGCTTACGACCGTCAAGGTATTTCAATTGATGGAAGAAGCCGGCCTTCCGGCAGGCGTGGCCAACCTTGTGCTCGGAAAAGGCACCGACGTCGGTGCGGAGCTTTCTGAAAGCGTGGACGTGGACCTGATTTCCTTTACAGGCGGTATTGAAACCGGCCGTAAAATCATGCAGTCCGCCACCTCCAATATGAAAAAAATCGCCCTTGAGCTCGGTGGTAAAAACCCTAACATTGTTTTTGCCGATGCGGATTTCGATCTTGCCGTGGACCAGGCGCTAAACGCCGCTTTTTTTCATGCCGGACAGGTTTGTTCCGCCGGAGCACGGCTTTTGGTGGAGGAATCTATCCATGACGATTTCGTCAACGCGATCGTTGATCGGGTGAAAAACATTCGTCTCGGCAGCGGTCAGAATGAAGAAACACAGATGGGACCGCTTATTTCCGCAGAGCACCTGAGCAAGGTCGAAAACTATATCGACATCGGTAAACAGGAAGGAGCAACCGTTGCGGTCGGCGGCGGACGCCCGGACGACGAAACGCTCCAAAAAGGGTTCTTTCTTCTGCCGACAATCTTTACCGACTGCCGCTCCGACATGAGAATCGTGCAGGAAGAAATCTTCGGCCCGGTACTTACCGTGGAAACCTTCACTTCGGAAGAAGAAGCCGTGGAAAAAGCGAACGACACAGTGTACGGCCTTGCCGGCGCTACGTTTACCACCGACATCAGCAAAGCCGAGCGGGTGGCCTCCGGCCTCCGTCTTGGCACCGTCTGGATCAATGACTTCCATCCTTATTTTGCCCAGGCGCCTTGGGGCGGCTACAAGCAGTCCGGCATCGGCCGTGAGCTTGGCAAGGTAGGCATGGAAGAGTACACCGAAACCAAACACATCTTCCGTAACACGAACCCGGAAGCTCTGAATTTTTTCTAAAAAACCAGCAAAAAATACGACGTCTTCCGCTTACGCAGGCTGACGCCTTCCTATAGACATAAACTCTATAAATCATTTCTCGTTTTTTTATGTTGAGTAAGTATCATTTTATTAATAACTCTCCACGAAATAACATAGTTGGATCAAAAGTTATTATATAGCTTCACACACATCGTTAAACAAAGAAAATCTTTGGGGGTGCACAATATGAGTGAAACATTTGACTATGTAATTATTGGTGGAGGAAGTGCAGGATCTATACTTGCGAACCGGTTAAGCGCAGATAGAAATAATAGCGTGCTTGTACTAGAAGCAGGGCGAAGTGACTATGCGTGGGACTTACTGATTCAGATGCCGGCGGCGCTGCCGTTCCCTGCAGGAAAGAGTCTCTATGACTGGAAGTATCTGTCTGATCCGGAACCATACATGAACGGCCGGCGCATTAAGCATGCGCGAGGAAAAGTACTCGGCGGATCCAGCTCTATTAACGGCATGATTTATCAGCGCGGGAATCCCCTCGATTATGAACGATGGGGTGCAGACGAAGGTATGGAGGAGTGGAACTACGCGCACTGTCTTCCATACTTCAAGCGGTTGGAAAACGCGCTGGCAGCTGAAGAAGGAGACGAGTTCCGAGGTCAGGACGGTCCGCTTAAGCTGGAACGGGGACCAGCAACGAGCCCGTTGTTCGAGGCGTTTTTTGAGTCAGCTGTAGAAGCAGGCTATACGCGCACACCGGACGTGAACGGTTACCGCCAGGAAGGATTCGGGCCATTTGATAAGCATATCCATAAAGGCAGAAGAATGTCTGCTTCCCGGGCATTTTTACACCCGGTCATGAATCGGAAAAACCTTACCGTAAGAACCCGTGCGTTTGTTGAAAGCATAGATTTTAACGGGACAAAGGCAGAAAGTGTAACCTATCAACACAACGGCAAAACGCTGAAGGTGAACGCAGGAGAGATCATTCTTTCCGGCGGCGCGATCAATTCTCCGCAGCTGCTTCAGCTTTCCGGTGTCGGGGACGCAGAACACCTGCGTTCGCTTGGAATCGAGCCGGTCGTTGATCTGCCGGGTGTCGGGGAAAATCTGCAGGACCATTTGGAAGCATATATTCAGTATTCCTGCCCGCAGCCGGTTTCCATGCAGCCAAGCTTGAATAAGTTGAAAATGCCTTGGATCGGTCTGCAGTGGCTGCTTGGCCGTAAAGGTCCCGCAGCGTCGAATCATTTTGAAGGAGGCGGCTTTGTCCGCTCTAACGAGACTGTTCCTTATCCGAATTTAATGTTCCACTTTCTCCCGGTAGCAGTACGCTATGACGGCAAGAAAGCAGATACAAAGCACGGATTCCAAGTGCACGTTGGGCCAATGTATTCTGATGCACGAGGAAGCCTGAAGATCCGCTCCAGGGATCCAAGGGAGCATCCAAGCATGGTGTACAACTACCTTTCCACGGAGCAGGATAGACGCGAATGGGTTGAAGCGATCCGCATTTCCCGTGAAATCATGGCACAACCAGCCATGAAACCATTCAATTCTGGAGAGATCGCTCCAGGGGACGCTGTACAGACAGACGAAGAAATTCTGGAATGGGTTGCGAATGATGCCGAAACGGCGCTGCACCCAAGCTGTACTGCGAAAATGGGGCCTGCTTCAGACCCAATGGCCGTTGTTGATCCGAAGACGCTGAAAGTACATGGTGTCGAAAATCTTCGCGTCGTGGATGCCTCTGTCATGCCTTATGTGACGAACGGAAACATTCATGCACCGGTACTCATGATCGCTGAAAAAGCAGCGGACCTGATCCTTGAGCGTGAGCCGCTCGAACCGATGCATACAAAATTTTATCGTCACGGCGTTGATCCGTCGGATGCAGGGACAATTAAGTCCTAAAATAAAATATAAAAAGGATTCTTTTTATCCAGTGCAGCTTCTTGTAAAAGCCCTCGCTTTGGAAAAAAGGATCTTTTTTCATTCATTAAGGAGGATTTTCCCATGAACATGAAAGTCGAAAGCATGTTAAGCTATCACACATTTGAAGTACCAACAGCAATCAAGCACGGCATCGGTGCCATCAAACATATTGGTGAAGAAATCAAAGCCCTCGGCTCTGACAAAGTACTGCTCGTCACAGACCCGGGTATCCATAATGCAGGCGTAACAAAGCCTGTTATCGAAAATCTTGAAGCTTCCGGTGTAGAGGTCGTTCTTTTTAACAAGGTAGAGCCAAACCCTCCCGTACGTCTTATTGAAGAAGGCTCCAAATTTTACACAGCAGAAAACTGCAATGGTCTGGTTGCTGTCGGCGGCGGAAGCTCGATGGATACCGCAAAAGCGATCGGCGTTGAAGCTACCCACGAAGGCTCGATTTTAGATTATGAAGCTGCTGAGGGCAAAAAGCCGCTGGAGCGCCGCATTCCTCCATTCATCACTGTACCGACAACAGCAGGCACTGGCTCTGAAGTAACCCAGTGGGCGGTGATCACAGACGAAGACCGCGAATTTAAATTTAACACTGGCGGCCCGCTCATCCCGGCATACGTAACCATCATTGATCCGGAGCTGCACGTTTCCATGCCTCCGCATATAACTGCCATGACCGGTATTGATGCGATTGCTCACGCGGTTGAATGCTATACAATGAAATTCGCCCAGCCTGTCACAGATGCGGTGGCACTGCTTGCGATTGAGTACGCTGCAAAATACATCCGCCGTGCCTATGCCGACGGCGAGGATCTTGAAGCCCGTTATGGCATGGCACAGGCTGCAATGCTTGCAGGCCTTTCCTACGGCAGTGAATCTGCCGGCGCTGCGCACGCCATGAGCCAGACACTTGGCGGTATTATTCCAGTAGCACACGGCCAGTGCGTCGCAGCTATGATGGGACCGGTAATGGAATACAACTGGAAGGGTGCCCCGGAGCGTTTTGCACGTGTTGCCCAGGCATTTGGCATCGACACCGTACGCATGAGCACCGAAGAAGCAGCTAAAGCTTCTATCCAGTATATGTATGATCTCGCGGAAGAGCTCGACATTCCTTCCCTCGAAGAGCAGGGCGTAAATCCTGATATGACCGAGCGTCTTGCCAAAGAAGCAATGAATGACCCGCAGACAGAGGGCAATCCCCGCGACTTGAAAGTGTCCGACTACGAGTGGATCTACAAGCGCTGCTTCCATCAGGTGCCAAAAACCGTTTAATATTATCCTTACGCAAAAGCCGGAAAGAGGAGCGCCCTCTTTCCGGCTTTTTTATATTATATAGCACAGGTTTAAAACTCTTCGTATACCGCTGGGTCCTGATCATTTATGCGCCCGTCCGGCTGAGTCAACGAAGCAAGCATTTCCATTTCGCGCTCATCGAGCGAAAAGGAAAAGATCGAAAGGTTTTCAATCTGCCGGCGGGGCGACATCGATTTCGGTATCGGTATTGTGCCCAGCTGATAATGCCAGCGCAGAATAATCTGAGATACCGTTTTATTATGATTATTTGCTATTTTACGAAGCGTTTCATCCTGCAGTACATCGCTCGCCTTTGCCAGCGGACTCCAGGATTCGGTTTGGATGTCATGCTTTTCGTGCCATTTTCTTGATTCTTCCTGATTAAAATACGGGTGCAGTTCAATTTGATTGATGCTCGGCTTCACGCCTGTCTCTTTTTCAAGATGTTCCAGGTGTTCCGGCAAAAAGTTACATACCCCGATGGAGCGGACAAGCCCCCATTTTTTAGCCTCAATCAACGCCTGCCATGCTTCAACGTAATGCCCCTGCTTCGGATTCGGCCAATGAATCAAATACAGATCATAGTAATCCAGCCCTGCGCGGTACAGCGATTCCTGGATTGCCGGCACGGCCTTTTCATATTTCTGATAGCGTCCCGGCAGCTTGGACGTTATCCGGAGCTCCTGCCTCGGGACAGAGCTGCGCCGCACAGCTTCTCCTATGGTACCCTCATTTTCATAGTTGTATGCCGTATCGATCAGACGATAGCCTGCATGAATCGCCCGGTCCACAGCATTAGCGCCCTCATTTCCAATCACCGCCGCGGTCCCAAAACCGATGACTGGAAGCGTCAGGCCATCATTCAGACGGATTTCCGGAATTGAACTATTCATCAATAACTCATCCTTTCCCTGAAAGCTTGAAATATGTTCATGCTTTTGTTCGGTAGTTCTCTTCCCTTTTCGGAAGGTTTATTAACCTAAAGAAAAAGCCGGAAAAGAAATATAAACTTTTCTGGCCCCAGTACGTATACTATTTTTATCTTCACCGTACTATAAAAGGTTTATATTGAAGAATTTTTCTGCTGTTCTTTTTTCTTCTGCTCCATTAGGCCATGATACACAGCCCCGAGGAGGTTGGAATGCTGACGAAACTTAAAGGCTGCGATCGATGGCTTGATTTTCCCCAGCGGCAGAGATTCCATCATTCTATCCAATTGTTCATTCACTTTTGCAATAAGATCTTCGCGAGCGCTCACTCCGCCACCAATAGTGATTAATTCCGGATCGTACATGTACTGTAGGTTGTAAATGCCTGCCGCTACATAGTAATAAAATTTTTCTACAGCTGCTGCAGCCTCCTGATCATGTTCATCTGCAAGCCGGAAAACATCTTCCCCCGTATAGTCAGCGGGATCTCTTTGTTTCGAATTGGCAAACCGACGTACCAATGCCTGGGTAGACGCCAATCCGCTCCACGTCTGGCTAAATCCTAACTCCTCTGCATTTAACAGCATGTAGCCAAATTCACCACCGTGCAGATTATTTCCCCGGTGCAGCACTCCGTCCTTAATAATCGCTCCGCCAATGCCTGTTCCAATAACTACCGACAGCATATCCCGGACTTCGGTTCCTGCCCCTTTCCATACTTCCGCATATGCTGCGCAATTCGCATCATTTTCCATATAAACCGGCAGTTGCACTCTTTTCTGAAGCAGTTTTTTTATATTCGGACCATGCAAATAGGGAAGAGCACTGGATCCTTTTATAATACCTTCTTCAGTTACTGCACCCGGTGAGCTCACTGCGACTGCCTGAATAGGAGAGAGCTTTTCACAAAGCTGGCCTACTGTTTCTACTAAAGCATCGACGCTGACAGGGCTTTTGGTTTTTTCTTTTAATTGAATCGTTCCTTCTTCCGTGATTAACGCATATTTTATAAAGGTACCGCCCAGATCTACTGCTAAATACGTATTCATATTATCCCCGCCCTTTTATTTATAAGGCTCTTCTTCCACCTTAAGTGTACGGGTTTTGATCACATTCTGGAACCAATAGGCGGACTTTTTCATGGTCCGGTCCCGATTATTTTCCAGGTCGATGGAGACGAGCCCGTACCGGTTCTTAAACGCGTTCATCGGGGAAACGTTGTCGGAAAAGGCCCAAAGCATATAGCCCCGGCAGTTCACGCCTTCGTTGACGGCCGCCAGAAGCCATGCTAAATGCTCGGTAATAAACGCAATCCGGTAATCATCCTGAATGATTCCCTCCGCATTTTTGAACCGCTGCTCGTTTTCAACCCCCATCCCGTTTTCCGCAATAAACCATTCGATGTTTCCATACTCTTCTTTCATGCGGATCGCCATATCGTACATAATACGCGGAAAGATCTCCCATCCGCGGTAAGGATTCATTTTTTTCCCAGGGAGGTCGAAGGGATCGTAATAGTACCTTGGATGAAACGGAACCTGCTCGTTCCACCCGGACGTCCGTGCCTGCACGCGGTGAGGAAAATACAGGTTCAGTCCGACATAGTCCACGGTATAGCTGCGGATCGTATCCAGGTCTTCCCCGGTCGCGGTAAAGGCAATATCGTGCTTATGCATCAGCTCATACAGCTCTTCCGGATACTCTCCTTTAATCGTTGGATCCAGAAACATCCGGTTAAAAAAAAGATCGTGCTTGTTTGCTGCCTCCTGGTCATGAGGCGCTGTCGAACGGGCATACGTGACTTCTGGATTGAGAATGACACCGATTTCCGCTCCAGTCCTCTCAGCGAGCTGTTTTTCCCGGAATAGTTTCACGACCCGGGCGGTCGCAAGTGTTTTATGAAAGTTCCACTGCATCCACTTTTTGGTGTTCTGTTCAAAGGGATAACGAATCGCATCCAAATACATGCGGGTCTGCGGCACGATGGGCTCATTAAACGTCAGCCAGTGCTTGACCCGGTCCCCGAGCCGGTCCATCACTTTTTCAGCGTATTTTTCGAACAAAAGCACGACATGCTTTGACTCCCATCCGCCGTACCGCTCAAACAGCTCGGCGGGAATCTCGTAGTGCTCGAGGCAGATCATCGGCTCTACCCCCTGGGCGATTAATTCATCCACCATGTCCTCCACATACGAAGCATAATCTTCATCAACAATGGCATTTTCATAATCGGTTAAAAACCGGGACCAGTTCACCGAGGTGCGAAAATGCGTCAGACCGATGGTTTTCATGTAGCTGATGTCTTCTTTGTACCGATTTCGGAAATCCGTGGCCACGGCCGGACCATAGCCGTCATGCCAGACATGCCGATTATTTTTATACCAAAGGTCCATATATGAATCCTGGCTCTCCTTCTTCCCGGACCAGCCCTCCGACTGCCAGGCCGACAGCGCGGCCCCGAGCATAAAATTTTCTGGAATAGTTAATGTTTTAGTAGACATATTTTCGTCTCCTTCATTTTAAAAATATCAGCCTTTTACAGCTCCCTGCGTCATACCTTCTACGATTTGCTTTTCCATCAGCAGATAAAAAATGATTGTCGGGACCAGTACAAGGGTTAACCCTGCCATCTGAGCCGGATAATTTGTTGTATAGGCTCCTGCAAAGTTTGCCAGGCCGAGTGGCAGTGTTTGAAGCGCTTCGTCGCTGATAAGCACCAGGGCGAATGCAAACTCGTTCCAGTTATTAATAAAGTTGATGATGACTGCCGTAGCAATGGCCGGCCTTGTCATTGGCAGAATAATGGACCAAAAGATACGGAAGACCCCGCACCCGTCCATAATTGCTGATTCCTCCATTTCCTTCGGGAACGAACTCATAAAGCTGGTAAGTAAAAATACTGTGATAGGCAGATTAAACGCTACATACGGGAAAATTAATGCCCAGTATGTATTTAAAATTCCTAAATTCTGCATAAGAATATACATCGGTACGAGTGTGGCGTGGATCGGGATCAAAAGACCAATCACGAGAAAGCCATAAATGAATTTTTTACCCCGGAATTCAAACCTGGATAAAAAGTAGGCTGCAAGTGCGCCGGAAAAAATAGAAATCAGCACAGCCACCGCCCCGACCAATACACTGTTAAAGAAAAATGTACCGATATTTGCTGTTACCCACGCATCCTGAAAGTTTTCGAAAACCCAATTAGCCGGAAGCCCGAACGGATTTAACGAAAAATCCTGGCTCGTTTTAAATGCGTTCATGATCATCCAGAAGATAGGGTACGCATTCACGATGGTGAATAAAATTAAAATGATGTATACAAGCGTCCGCCGGAGTTTTCTTTTTGTTTTCGCCACAGCGTCCCGGTCTACGGGAGCCGCTTCTCTTGGTTCTACTTTATTTCCCATCATATTTCTTTTCTCCCTTCTCTATGTTCTTTTAACGCCCATTACTTTTGTCGTGATCAAAATCAGGATTAAGCTGAATACGAGAATTAAAATCGAAAGCGCACTTCCATACCCGTAGCTCAAACCTTCAAATGTTTCGCTGTACATATAGGTAGCCATTACCTCTGTGGAATGCGCGGGTCCTCCCTGCGTCATAACATAAATCAAATCAAATGTTTTTAAACTACCGCTTATGCACAGGACAATCGCGACTAAAATAACGTTTCGGATAGAAGGAAGTGTAATGTGAATGATCTTATGCCATTCCCCTGCCCCGTCAAGTTCTGCTGCTTCGAGCAGCTCCTTGGGAATCGTCTGGAGAGCAGAAAGAAATATAATGAAATACAAGCCAACAAACTGCCAGACTATCGTAATTAAAATAGCAAATATGGCGGAATCCGGGTCGCCAAGCCAGTTCTGCTGGAGAAAACCAAGCCCTGTAGTCTCCAGTAAATTATTAAGAAGACCCTGCTCTGAGTTGTAGATCATTCTCCATGTAATAGAGATGACCACGGTCGAAATAACTACTGGAAGAAAACCGATCGTCCGGAAGAACTTCGCTCCTTTAATTTTCCGGTTTAATAATAGAGCCAGACCCAGCCCAATTGGAATTTGTCCAAGTACAGAGGCAAGCACCACTAAAATATTATTACGCAGTGACAGCCAGAACGTAGAATCCTGAAATGCAGTAATGTAATTTTCTATTCCGACAAAGCTCATGGCGGAGAAGCCGTCCCAGGCCATAAAAGAATAGTAGAAAGAAATAAAAATCGGAATAATGCCAAATACCATATAAATAATCAATGGCAGCACCAAACCTAAACCAATTTTCCATGGACTTCTGAGCAAGTGCATTTTTCCCACCCCTTTTTAGAAAACGCTTACATTTTGATTATAAAAGGAGTGGCTTATACAAAAAATCGACTTTTTTAACATAATATCCACATTTATTGAGTATTTGTTGTATTCATAGCCCGGTACTGCGTAGGGGTCGTTCCCTTATATTTCTTGAACACCTTCACAAAATATTTGTACTCGCTGTAGCCGACATATTCGGCAATCTCAAATACCCGGTTTGAAGTAGTGACCAGCAGCTCTGAGGCTTTTTCGATGCGGAGCGTATTTAAATAATCTGAAAAGCTCAATCCTGTTTCCTGCTTGAATAATATACTGAAATAATTTGGAGTAATGAAGTGATCTTCAGCGATCGTTTTTGCCTGCAGATCGTGCTGATAATTGTGCTTCATGTAGCTGAGCACCTGATCAATGATCCAATTAGTTTCTTTTCTGTTTGATAAAGCTCCGGCCATGCGAAGCATATCCTCCATGAAGAAGCTTTGAATATCTTCGACTGTATTATAAATACGCATATCGACATCCTGCTGAAGCTTAAACTCATTTATATCAAACGTCCGCTCCTGTATTTGGGAAAACACCTTGTTTTTTATTACTACTTCAAGCTCTCTCATCATACGGAAGGCTGGTTCAACAGCTGTATCTTTTTCAATTAATTCGTCAAATACTTTCTGTACAAGTTCTTTCGCCTCTCCAGTTCGTCCTTCCATAATAAAAACAGCCAGCTGATCCTGAAAGGCTTTTGTAACCGACAGGGATGGTTCCTGTATTTTTTCATTTAGCCTGGATGTAACGCGTTTAGAGGTACCTCTAATGCTGGTTAAAAATGTATCCGCTTGTTCATAGAGCCTTCGGATATCTTGAAAAGACCCGGAAGCAGACACTGCTGCCTGGACGTTTATCCCTTTCTCTTCGATTTGTTCCTGCAGTTTCGTTATTCGTTCTTTCTTTACAGTCAGGCCCGAGTCGTCCCCACAGCATATATATATCCATTCATTTTCATGCCTCCATACGCGGACGAATTGCTTAGACCACACCGCCAGATTTTCTTCAAACATCTGCATCAACTGCTCTTTCTGCCCTTCTTTTTCTATTCGTCCTTTCCCAAGGGCATATTCCTTTATTTCTGCAACCACTACGTAATAGCTTTCGTACTGTTCTTCCCATCGAACCATTTCTCCAACTGTAATGTGGTGACGGAAAAGCTGTTTTTGCACTGCAAGCTTTAGCTTCTCCCCCGGATCATTATAGTCTTTACTATCATAATGTTTTTTGTGCTGAAGTCGTTTTACGATTGTTAACAGCTCTTCAATGTCGATTGGCTTCAGTAAAAAGTCATTCACTCCCAGGCGGAGAGCCTGTCTAGCGTATTCGAATTCATCATATCCACTGAACATAATCACTTCTATATCTGGATGGAGCGCTGTCAATTCTTCTGTTAAAGCAAGGCCATCCATATTAGGCATCGTAATATCCGTAAGAACGATATCTATTTTGTGCTCTTTTAATATGTCCAATGCCTCGATACCGTCATAAGCTACACCTTCTACCTCTACATCAATGCTTTTCCAATCAATCGTTTGAGAAAGCCCTTCGCAGATCATAGGTTCATCGTCCACGATCAGTATTTTCGTTGTCATTTGCCTCCCCCTCCTCATGGTCGAGGTACGATTCGGTATTTTTTTCTTTTAAAACAGGGAAATGTATTTGAATATGCGTTCCTTTCTTTGCCGGCACCAGATTCAAACCAAAGGCTTCCCCGTAAGTAGTGGTAATACGCTTCTCAATATTTTGCAGCGCAAATCCCTGACGCGATTCAGGAGAGCTGCTTTTTAATTCTTTAATATCCAAAGCCCCAATGCCCAGCCCATTATCTATGACATCTATAATAAGCTTCTCTCCCACCTGATAAGCCCGGACATCGATATGGATCGTCTGTTTATTAGCTCCCATTCCATGCTCAATGCTGTTTTCAATCAAAGGCTGCACAATCATTTTCATGACGGGCACATGCTCCAGTCCTGTTTCCACAAATAATGAGTAATGAAGTTTTGCCCCCATTCTTCGTTTTTGAAGCTCCAAATAACTTTTCGTACTCATTAATTCATCTTCAAGGTCCACCCAAGTGTTGCCCTTGCTTAAGGTATGCCGGAAAATCCGGGAAAGATCTTCAATGCTTTTACCAGTGTTAGGGGCGTTTTCCAGCCTCGCTGACCATCGGATCATGTCCAGCGTATTATATAGAAAATGCGGATTGATCTGACTCTGCATCGCCTTCAGCTCTGATTCCTTCGTCTTGAGCTCCAATTTATATTTTGTATTGATCAATGATTGAATTTCCTGCACCATTCGGTTAAAACGTCTGCTTAGCGTACCGATTTCATCTTTGGAAGCTACTTCCACCCGGGCAGTAAAATCTCCCTTTTCCACCCTTTTAATTTCTCGTGTTAAGGCTCCTATAGGCTTCAAAACAAACATGAAAAAGCCTGTGATGACCAGGATACTTAAAAGAATAGTGCCAATGATAATACCGGCAGTAATATGGCGTACATTGGAAAGCTCCGTTGCTATATACGATTCCTTCACCATAGAAACAAGATATAAATCTTCGAGCTGCTTGGAGGAAACGTAATAATCTTCGCCGTTGTAGCTGTATTTAAAGGGCTCTTCCTGTTCGTTTTTTATTCGCCGCATAAGTGTTTGGTCGGAAAAAGAGCTTCCGGCGGTTTCTTTGTCTGCATGAAGCATCAATGTGCCATCTTCCCTCAGTACAAATAAATCGCTGGAGTCGTTTTCCAGATCGCTCATTAAGTAATCATACAATTGCTGCTCATTTAAGTGGATCCGTACCTCTCCTATTGAATTCGTAAAATCATACCTGCTGTTAATCTGGCGAAACAGGCTGATCACTTTTTTCTCTTCTGCCGGAAAACCCGTCTGCACTTCGTATGGATCTGTCCACAGCACCCGACCCTCCAGTTCTCTCGAGACCTTGACCCACTTCTCATTTTCGTCTTCAACATAGTCCCCCATCATAATGGAACGTCCATTTTCTCCTTCAATAAAAACAGACTGAAAATAACTTTTATTTGTTAAATGAAAGGTGAAAAATGCGCGCAGATTTTCATTCATGTTGCTGAATTCTTCCACCGTGGCTTCTCCGTCTTCAAGGGTCAAATACTGATGGAATTCGTTATTATATATAATGTATTCCGAAATATCCTCAATCTCTCTCATTGTGTTACTTAAGTCAGCTTCAATGGAAGAAAGGTTTTGATTGGAGGTTTCAAGGGCCTGTTGACGAAGAATATTGTTAGACTGATAAAAAAAGATAACGCTTACTGCTAAGATAGGAAGCGTAGCCAGGCAAAGAAATATGATGGTTGATTTTGATTTGAGGCTCCAGTCCTTTACTTGAAGCTTTTTACTCACTGCCCTGCCCTCCTTTCTTTGAACAAAAAGGAGGATAAACCTGGAATTCGGTTATCCTCCTTTTACTTAGTATATACGAAATTGTCTCTGATAGGCAGACAGGCTGAACTACTCTACTTCTTTTTGCAAAGCTTCACCGATTTCTTCCGGCGTCGTTTCCCCTAGAGTTAAAGCCTGAAGCTGGTTTTCAAGTTCATCGTTTAAGCTCGGAGTGAGAGTGGCATCATACACTGGGGCATTTTCTGCCTCCTGCGTAAGCTCCATCATTTCTTTTATAAGCGGATCCAGTTCATCATTTGGATTTTCTACATTTGTCGGTACAATCCGTCCCACCGATTGAAGCTCTTTAAACAACTCCTCGTTATAGAGCCATTTTAAGAATTCTTTGGCTGCTTCTTTTTTCTCGTCAGAGATATCACTGTTAATCGCGCTCGCGCTTCCCATTGTATTTGAAATGCTGTTACGATCCCCTAAAGGAATCGTAGCAAGACCAATATTCTGATCCTCCTGTTTATTTTCAATAATTTCAGTAGCCGCCCAGTTGCCATCCATTACCATGGCAGACTCCTCCTGCAGAAATTGATCTATCATCTGCATACTGTCAATCGTATTCAAATCATTATTAAACGCTTCCATGTTATTTAATTCTTCAATGACCTCAAGACCCTGGATAAACTCTGGATCAGTAAATTTTCTATCTCCATTTTCCACATCCTCCAAAAAGTCAGGACCTGTAAACCGGTCCGCTATAGTGGAGATGTAGACTGACTGCAAAACCCATCCGCCTGAATTTCCAAGAGATATTGGCGTTACATCTTCATCCTTTAGATCTTCAATAAGCTGCAGAAATCCGTCGTAATCTTCAGGAAAGCTGTCATATCCGACCTTACTTAGCATATCCTTGTTATAGTATATAAAATGTGTTGGGTTACTATTTACCGGCACTGCGTATGTGTTGTCTTCTATTGTAAACTCATCAAAGGATCCCTCTTCCAGTAAACCGCTGTCAAGCCAGTAATCCTCTATATCATCAATCGGCTCCACCGCGCCCGCTTCCACAAGCGGTCGGAGCTCTGCTCCCGGCCATACCTGGAATACATCCGGCAGGTCCCCGCCAGCGGCCCGTGTATTTAACCTTGTACGATAATCATCATTCGGTGTTGTATTTACATCCAGTTGGATATCCTCATGTTCATCATTAAATTTATTTACTACTTCCATGAATGCTTCAAAATCAGGACGTCCTGTATCAGCCGATTTCCAGTAGCTGAGCGTTACCACATCGTCATCTCCGCCGCCGCTGCTACTGTCATTTCCGCACGCAGCGAGCCCACCGAGCGCTAGTACACCAGCCAGTGAAGCCGCTACCGGCTTTTTCCATCTACTCCCCATGATATATCCCCCTCATTAATGTAATCGCTTTCAAAAATAATCGTATCATGAGGCTTTTAAGGAAGTAATACAACAAAATTTGAATAATATCTACTTTCTTAATCTGAGTGTTTCTTTCCTATTATGTAAAAAGCCGCTTCAGATTCCGGATATCCCAGAAGCCTAAAGCGGCTTTTTTGTATTAATTCCGAATAAACGGGCTTGTTTTTACTTCATACCTCTGATGCCTTGCTTCTTTGAGTAAAAAAACATACTTGGCCTGATGAATTTTAAACTGGATCGTAAGCTCTTCCGACGGCTCCACGCTTTTATTCAACAGTTGCTGATACTGCTCCATTTTTTCCTTCGCATCGTAGATATGGTCCTTCAGCCGTTCGAGCTCCTGTTTTTTCAGCTTCTTTTTCAGTGGCATACAGATCCCCCTACAGCTCGCGACGTCCTTCAATGGCTTTTGATAATGTTACTTCATCAGCGTATTCCAGATCCCCGCCGATTGGCAGACCATGAGCAATTCTTGTCACCTTCATACCAGTTGGTTTTAACAGCTTCGAAATATACATAGCTGTAGCTTCTCCCTCAATAGTCGGGTTCGTCGCGATGATCACTTCCTGAATCTGCTCGTCCTGCAGCCGGGTTAACAGATCCGGCACGTTAATGTCCTCGGGCCCGACACCGTCCATCGGGGAAATCGCCCCGTGCAACACGTGGTACAGCCCTGAAAATTCCCGCATTTTTTCCATAGCTATAACGTCTTTGACGTCCTGCACGACGCATACGATAGAGCGGTCGCGCTGCTTGTCCTGACAGATATAGCATGGATCCGTATCAGTAATGTGGTGGCAGACCGAACAATATGTCAGTTCCCGTTTTGCATTAACAAGCGCTTTGGCAAATTCGAGAACATCGTCTTCTTTCATATCTAATACATAAAAAGCCAGCCGGCCGGCCGTTTTCGGGCCGATGCCGGGCAGCTTCATAAAGCTGTCGATTAATTGCGAAATAGGTGTCGGATACTGCACCTGATCTCCTCCTAGAACATTCCGGGAATGTTCATTCCTTTAGTAAATTTCCCCATGTCCTGCTCAACAAGCTCATCCACTTTCTTCAGTGCTTCGTTCATTGCTGCAAGCATAAGGTCCTGAAGCATTTCAACATCGTCCGGATCAACAACATCTTCGTCAATTTCAATGTCTAAAATCTGTTTATCCCCGGAAGCTACTACTTTTACAGCTCCGCCGCCGGCAGTTGCTTCTACCGATTTTTCCTTCAGTTCTTCCTGAGCTTTCTGCATATCCTTCTGCATTTTCTGCATCTGCTTCATCATATTTGCCTGGTTTTTCATTATAAATTCCTCCTCATATTAGTGATCCACGACTTCGACAAACTCAGAGCCGAAGCGCTTCACTGCTTCTTCCACCAACGGATCCGGCGCCTCTTCCTGTGAATTTTCCGGAGCTTCGGCTTCTTCGCTCTCTGCTGCTTCCGTTCCATTTTCCTGCTGATGCTGCTTATAATCTTCCTTAACCCTTTCCCATTCATTTGAAAGGATCGTGTATGGCTCCAGTTCTTTCCCTGTGATTTCCCGAAGGGCGTCGATAACTTCCTGGCGGAACTTTGTTTCAATCATATTGCGGTGCATTTCGTTTTTAAAAGCCAAAAGCACGGCTGTTTCATTCACAATCACTGGTTTAGAGTTGTTCAGCCAAGCATGTCCGGGCACGCTTCTCGCCCGCATCGCATTCATCACATTGTTCCATTGATTGGCCAGGTCCTGCAGGTCCTGCTTCGTCGCTGTTTTTAGAATCTCTTTAACTTTACCCTGTGACGGGGAAGAAGAAGCTCCTTTTTTGGAAGCACGCCTGGCCGGCTCCGGCTTCGGCTCTTCAGCTGCCGAAGCTTCCTGAACCGAAGCTGCCGGGGGCCCTGGTTTTTCTTTCAATGCTTTTTCAAGCGACGCAATACGGTTTTCGAGACGCTCAGTTCTGTCATCCGAAATACTGCTTTCTGCCACCGGGGCGGTACCTCCGGAAGAGAGGTGGCAGGACTGAATCAGCGCAACCTCCAAAAAGATTTTAGGATGACTAGACCAGCGCATATCCTGGTGAATTTTATTTAACTGATCAATCATCTGGTAAATCCATTCTGCCGGGACATCAGAAGACAGGGATTCAAATTCCTGATCAAGTGTAGCCCGGTCCAGCAGCTCCTGCATCCCCGGAGCTGCCTGGTGCAGCAGCATATCCCGGAGATAGTAGATGATGTCTTCCATAAAACGAACCGGGTCTTTGCCTTCCTTTACCAGACGGTCGGCTGCCTGCACCGCTTCAGCTGTATTCTGTTCCTTCAATGCACGCACGGTATCTGTCAAAAACTGCTGCGAAACGGCACCGGTGATCGCCAGTACGTCTTCTGCCTGTACCGCATCTTCAGCAAACGACATTGCCTGGTCAAGCAGGCTGAGGGCATCCCTCATTCCACCCTCCGCCGCCCGGGCAATCAGGTAAAGTGCCTGCTCCTCCGCTGAATCCTGCTGCTCCTCAAGTATATATTTCATGCGTTCGACCAGCGTCTCCGGCTGGATACGCTTAAAATCAAAACGCTGACAGCGGGAAACAATTGTAAGCGGAATTTTATGCGGCTCCGTGGTAGCCAAAATAAAAACAGCATGCTTCGGAGGCTCTTCCAATGTTTTCAGCAGCGCATTGAAAGCCCCGGTCGACAGCATGTGCACCTCATCGATAATATACACTTTATAACGGATATCCCTCGGAGCGGCAATCACGTTTTCGCGGATATAACGAATTTCATCCACTCCGTTATTGGAGGCAGCGTCAATTTCTATCACATCAACGACTGAACCGTCCATAATGCCTCTGCAGGCATCACACTCGTTACATGGTTCAGCTGTCGGAGCCTGCACACAGTTAATTGCTTTGGCGAAGATCTTAGCGGCACTCGTTTTTCCTGTTCCTCTTGGACCGCTGAATAAGTAAGCATGGGAGAATTTTTCCTGCACGAGGGCGTTTTGAAGCGTTTTTGTAATATGTTCTTGGCCCACTACGTCTTCGAGCAGCTGCGGCCGCCACATCCGGTATAAAGCTTGATGGCCCAACCATGTTTCCCCCCTTCTTTTCCGTTTCTTCCTCTGTCCATTATACCTATTTATAAAGGTATTTTCAAAACTCAAACGACCTGAGGAGGCATGCAAATATAAAAATAAAACGACCCCTGAAACGGAATCGTTTAGCTGATATGTTTATAGAGCCGTGCACCTTTCTTCGACAATATTTTCATAAGCGTTACCTGCGCAGTTTGCTCGGTCCAGGCAGCTCTGCGGCACACGGAAGAGTCCGCTTACTGCTGCTTCCTTCCGGACCTGACAGGGTTCGCGGGTTTCCGTTGCGCAGAACCTGGACGTCAACACCACTTACGCAGGGCAGACCCTACAAAAATAAAGCCTCGGAAAGGGATTCGGTCTTGCTATAGCGGATTGCAAGTACAGGGCACCGCTACCTCCCCACTTAGCACGGCAAATGGGTTCACTCTATTTAGGCACTTCTAATTGAAGCGCATTAATAAGTATATCTATTTTTTCGATAATATGCAACCGGTGAAGTTTAATCGGCAGACATGGATTTACAAGAGCTTTTACCGACTTCTTTTTCTTCCCATTCGGCAATTTTTTCTTTAATCAGATGAGGTGGTGTATGCATGATTTGCTCAGCCGGAACATTCAGCTTTTCGGAAAGCTTTTGCGCCGTTTCCACGGTAAATTGATTTGAACGCACTGGAAAACCTCCTGTTTATTCAATAATTTTGTTAAATATAGCACGGCCTGCTTCTATATTCCAAATAGAATTAAACGACTGTAGAGCTATTCCCCGTTTTCTTTCTTTTTATTCTTTTTCTTATCTCTCATTCGCCGGAAAAATGACGTGAGAAGACGTGCACAGGTGGTGCTTTCAACTTCGGGAATGACGTCACAGCGGTGATTAAAGCGCTCCTCCTGAAGCAGGTTCATCAGCGTTCCGGCGCAGCCTGCCTTTGGGTCGTACGCTCCAAAAACGACGGAAGGCACCCGGGACTGCACAATAGCCCCTGCGCACATCGGACACGGTTCAAGCGTAACGTAAAGCGTGCATTCCTCAAGCCGCCAGCTGTTTAAAAACGTACAGGCTTCCTGAATGGCAATCATCTCAGCATGAGCAGAGGCCTGCTGATCTTCCTCACGCCTGTTCCGTCCCCGACCTATCACTTCATTCTGATAAACGATGACCGCACCGATAGGCACTTCTCCAGCTGCTTCTGCCTGCTCTGCCTCGCGGATGGCTTCCTGCATCCAATATGTATGTAGATCCATTACCGTCTGCCCTCTTTTCACTTGTAACGGGTAGTGGCGTTAAAAAAAACTGCCGTCTCGGGCAGTTATCACTGGTAAATTAATGGCGGAGGAGGAGGGATTCGAACCCCCGCGGGCCGCAAAGCCCCTGGCGGTTTTCAAGACCGCTCCCTTCAGCCAGACTTGGGTACTCCTCCGTGCTGAAAAATATGTAGCTTGGTGACTGACAACGATAATCATAGCACAGGCCCAACCGTTGATCAACCCATACAGAAAGAAAATTTCCCCGTTCCTCTACGGCTTATGGAACGGGGAGATATATTTTATACCGGTGCCTGCTGCTGCATCTCTTCAAATTCTTTACTTGTGCACAGCACGTAGTGATCCTTTGTTACTTCCCGGAATTCAGGCTCTTCGCTCTGGTCATGATCTTCCGGGTTATAAGCAAGCCGGCGTCTTGTGCGTTCGTGTACCGGGTCCGGCTGTGGAATCGCGGATAGAAGCGATTTCGTATACGGATGCAGTGGATTTCTGTAAAGCTCTTCACTCGAAGCAAGCTCTACCAGACGTCCAAAATACATGACACCGATACGGTCGCTGATATATTTTACCATGGACAAGTCGTGGGCAATAAACAAGTACGTTAAATCCTCTTCCCGCTGAAGCTTTTTCATTAAGTTAACGACCTGTGCCTGAATCGACACATCGAGAGCCGAAATAGGTTCATCGGCAATGATAAATTCCGGCTTCACAGCAAGCGCCCGCGCGATCCCGATCCGCTGGCGCTGGCCCCCGCTGAATTCGTGTGGATAGCGCTCCGCGTGTTCCCTGCTCAGCCCGACCGTTTCGAGCAGATCATACACACGCTGACGCCGCTCCTCTTTATCCTTTGCAAGTCCGTGAATATCAATGCCTTCCGCGATAATATCAATGACCTTCATCCGCGGGTTCAACGAGGAATATGGATCCTGGAAAATCATCTGCATCTGGCGGTTAAATTTTTTCAGCTCCGCCTTGGATTTTTTCCCCTGCACATTTTCTCCCTTGAACAAAACCTCGCCGCTAGTCGCTTCATACAGGCGGATAATCGAGCGCCCGGTCGTTGACTTTCCGCAGCCCGATTCTCCTACAAGGCCAAACGTTTCACCTTTATATATATCAAAATTCAAGCCATCGACTGCCCGAACGACACTCTTTCTGCCTGTTTTAAAGTGCTGACTCAGATTTTTGATTTCCAGTAATTTCTCATCACTCATATCTACTGTCCTGCCTCCCATTTCCCGTCCATCTCCTCAATGCGCTGCTGTACTGAGGCGGGTGGTTGTACATCCGGTGAGTTTTCGTGCAGCAGCCATGTCGCTGCGTAATGCGTCTCAGAGACCTGAAACATCGGCGGCTGTTCTTCATAATCGATTTTCAGCGCGTACCGGTTCCGGGGAGCAAAAGCGTCTCCCTTGGGAGGATGAAGCAGATCCGGAGGCGTCCCCGGGATGGCAAACAACTCTTCCTCGCGCTGGTCTACTGTCGGCATGGAGCCTAGGAGGCCCCATGTATACGGATGCTTGGGGTTATAAAAGAGTTCATCAACAGAACCGATTTCTACAATTTTACCAGCATACATAACTGCCACCCGGTCCGCCACATTTGCCACAACACCCAGGTCATGCGTAATGAAAATGATCGAGGTTTCAAACTCCTGCTGGATGTCTTTCATGATATCGAGAATCTGAGCCTGAATCGTTACGTCGAGCGCTGTTGTCGGCTCGTCTGCGATCAATACCTTCGGGTCGCAGGCAAGTGCAATAGCAATGACCACCCGCTGGCGCATACCGCCCGAAAACTGGTGTGGATATTGATCCATCCTTGCCTTCGCATCCGGAATCCGGACCAGCTCCAGAAGCCGCACCGCTTCTGTTTTCGCTTCCTCTTTGTTCATGCCGCGGTGCATCCGCAGCCCTTCCATCACCTGCGTTCCTACCTTCATCGTCGGGTTCAGGGACGTCATCGGATCCTGGAAAATCATCGCAAAATCCTTGCCCCGGTATTTGGTCATCTGTTTATCGCTCAGCTTGGCAAAATCCTCATCCCCGTATAGAATATTGCCGTTTTTAATATAACCCTTCGGCGCCGGAAGCAGGCCCATCAGCGCTTTTGTCGTCACCGATTTACCCGATCCGGACTCGCCTACGATCGCCAGCGTTTCCCCTTTTCCGACTGAAAAACTAATGTCTCTTACCGCCTGAACTTCACCGTTGGCGGTTTTAAAGGAAACACTTAAATTTTTCACTTCTAAAATGGTCTCATTACTCATGTTCGTTCCTCCCACATTCTAATCGCGCATCTTCGGATCAAACGCATCACGCATACCGTCAGCCAGAATATTAAAGGCAATCATTAACACCGATAGCACGACGGCTGGGAATATTAATACGTGCGGCGTAGTCTGCAGAGCATCAAAGCCGTTATCAATCAACACCCCGAGCGAAGCATTCGGCGCCTGCAGTCCAAGGCCGATAAAGCTCAGAAAAGCTTCGAAGAAAATCGCATTCGGAATTGTAAACATCGTGTTTATAATGATTAAGCCTAATGTATTTGGCACCAGATGCCTTGTAATAACTTTGGAGTTAGATAAACCGAGCGTCTGGGAAGCCAACACAAATTCTTCGTTTTTCAGCTTAAGAATTTCTCCCCGGACGATACGCGACATCCCGATCCATCCGGTAATCGCAATCGCAAGCGATATGGAAAGGATACCCGGATCGAGTACGACAATCATCAGAATTAATATAACCAAATTCGGTATACCGGAGAGAATTTCGAGTATTCTTTGCAGAATGTTATCTGTCCTTCCGCCAAAGAAGCCGGAAATACCACCATAGGCAACACCGATAAACAAATCAAGCAGCGTCGCAATCAGGGCAATGTAGAGCGATACCCTTGTACCGTCCCACGTTCTTGTCCACTGATCACGACCGAGCCGGTCTGTACCAAACCAAAAGTTCTCTTCCACCCCGGCTTCTGCATAAGTATCAACACTCGCCTGAACCTGGGCGGATCCTACCGAACCGTCGCCTTCACTCAGCGTTTCATATTCTACGTAGTCCCCTTCACCGAAACGGCTTTCAGCGTTCATCTGCGCCTGCTCGGCGGAGATATGCTCGAATACATAGGTTTCCTGGCCGTCCATATTTAAAAACCCAATGTTTTCTAAAACAGGTGCCTTTGGAGGCAGATTGGACCTCGATAAATCCTGCTCCCTCGGCGTGTATTCATTCATCATTGGGCCAAATATCGCGAGCAGCGTAATTAACACTAAAGCGGCCAGAGAAATCATAGCTGCTACGTTTTTACGCAGCGCGCGGAACGCATCCTGCCAGAACGTCCGGCTCTGGCGGTTGATTTTCTCTGTTTCCTCCTCATTGACATCTGCCGGGGAAAACAATTCCTTATTATATTTTTTTTCTTTATCATTTTCGTGCTGCATAATGTCTTATTTCCCTCCATCCAGGCGGATTCTCGGATCGATGATGCCGTAAAGAATATCAATGATTAAAATAATCAGAACGAACAAGAAACTGAAAAACAGCGTTGTTCCCATAATCATTGGATAATCGTTAGTCGTTACAGCTGTGACAAACTGTTCCCCGATCCCCGGCACCGCAAAGATCTGCTCGATAACAAGCGTTCCAGTCAACAGACTGACCGCAAGCGGACCGAGCACTGTAATTAATGGGATCAGCGCATTGCGCAGCCCGTGCTTCAAAATTACAGAAGACCATTTAACCCCTTTGGCTCTAGCTGTCATAATATAATCCTTATTAAGTACTTCAAGCATTTCTGTACGCATAAACCTCGCACAAATCGCCATAGGGAATATTAATAAAGCAATTGTCGGCATAATAGTGTGGGCAAATGTGCCCCACGTGGCGACCGGCAGCACCTGCCATTGCACACCTAAGTAATATTGAAGCAGCCCTGCAAAAATAAAGGAGGGAATAGAAGTCCCAATAACTGCAAGCAGCGTGGAACCAAAGTCTAAAATACCGTTATGAAAAATAGCAGCAATCAGCCCTAGTATAGCGCCTAAAATAGAACCTATGATTAACGACTGAATCCCGAGCTGCAGGGATGGGCCGATACGGTTCTCAAGTATTGAGGAAACATCCCGGTTATCAAACTGAAAAGAAACCCCCAGGTCTCCCTGGACCAGGCCAAGCATGTAGTCAACATATTGCAGCGGCACCGGTTTATCCAATCCGTACTGCTCCAGCACAATCTGCTGCTGGGCTTCCGGCAGGCGGTCGGCAGCGCTCAGCGGTGTCCCCGGCATTAATTTCATAAGAAAGAATGTAATACTGGCGATAATAAAGAGTGTAATCACCATGTAGACCATTCTTGTGACAATGTAACGAGCCATGTGCTTTTTTCCTCCTTGGAGATTTCATGATGTTTTTCTTTGCTGCTCATATTTGTAAATTAACAGGAAACAAGGGAAAAGAGAGTATAAGCCAATTATCATGGATATACTCTCTTGCCCCCTGAAAATATTATTTTATTTAATTTTTATTCTTCTGTCGCGTCTTCGTTCATGTAGGCCCATTTGTATTCAAAATCAGGACCGGCAGAGTTTACGATAACTCCCTGCAGCGCCGGGTTCCAGAGATAAGCCTGGGAGCGCTGGTACAATGGTGAAATTGCGGCATCCTCTTCAATAAGAATCTGTTCCATCTGGAGGAAGTTGTCCCAGCGTGCTTCAGGCTCTGTAGCCAAATCACTGTTTGCTTCTTCAAGAAGGGAATCATATTCTTCGTTGGAGTAGCCCATATGGTTATTTTCGCCGTCAGTTTCAAACAGGTTCATGAATGTGTTTGGATCCACGTAGTCTGGTCCCCATCCGGCAAACTGCATGTCGTAATCCATGTTCGTGTCACGGTCCAGGCGTTCCTGGAAAGGCACTTCCTGAACATCAACAGTCAAGCCTTCAAGGTTGGTTTCCAGCTGTTCTTTAATATAGGCGTTAGTGTTTTGAGCCGTTTCTGTGTCATCTCCCAGGAAGCCAACCTCTACACTGTCGGTGCCGACTTCTTCAAGCCCCTGTTCCCAGAGATCCTGAGCTTCTTCTTTGTTTACTTCAGCAAGGTTTCCGTTCTGCTCGCGGAAGTCTTCTTCACCATCCGGACTGAACACAAAGTTTGCAGGCATTAAACCTTCAGCAGGAATAGAACCGTTGTTTAGAATCGTGTTCGTTAATCCTTCTTTGTCCACAGACATTTGGATAGCCTTACGAATATTTTCATTATCGAGGGCTTCATTGCCTTCCTGATTCATTTTAAGATAGAAAACAGTCGGCTCCTCTACCGTACGGAAATCCTGCTCCGTGCTGTATTCGTCCACAAATTCTGCACTAACTCCTGCACGGTCCACTTCGCCAGTATCGTAAAGGTTAACGCCAGTGGATACTTCTTTTACAACCTGGACGTTGATTTCTTCAAGCTGCACAGCGTCTGCATCCCAGTAGTCTTCGTTTTTCACAAACGTCATGCTTTCACCCTGATTCCACTCTTCCATTGTGAACGGGCCGTTCGTCATCATGCTGTCTGGTCCCAGGGCATAATCATCTTCCTGCTCTTCAATAAATTCTTCATTTAATGGAAGGAAGGTTGGGAACGTAGCTAATGATTCAAAGTAAGGTGTCGCTTTTTCAAGTGTTACTTCAAGCGTATAATCATCCACGGCTTCGACTCCCAGTTCTTCGGGGTCTGCCTCGCCTTCACTGATCTCGGTAGCATTGTCGATAACGCCGCCCATCATGTAAGGGCCATACTCAGAAGCCGTTTCCGGATCCACGGCACGCTGCCAGGAATAAACGAAATCCTGAGCTGTGACAGGGTCGCCGTTTGTCCAGGTGGCATCCTCACGGAGATTGAATGTATACGTAAGCGCATCATCACTCACTTCCGGTTCTCCCATGGCAATCCCTTCTTCTGTCTCTCCGTTTTCACCCAGGCGGTAAAGACCTTCATAAATTTCCCCTGTCCACTGAATACCGTATGTATCCGTGGTGAGTGACGGGTCCATGGAAGGAATATCCGCAGACTGCGCCAGGTTGACTACCTGATCCCCGCTTGCCTGGCCTTCACCGCCTCCATCACCACCGCCGTTGCCGCCGTCTCCGCCGGACTCTCCGCCCCCGCCGCCGGAACACGCTGCGAGCACTGTGCTTGCTGTTAATGCAGAAGCTAATACTGTCATTTTTGTCTTTTTCATAAGATATGTTGACCTCCCCAAAACTTTCGTTATTTTATTGTGTAAAATTTCTGTTATCTCTGTATTTACAAAGTATACAAGAAATTGCGAATATTTTCATTAATTTTTTAATTTTTTGCGAAAATGAAAATTTATTCGCTTTGTCTATACGAAAAGCATTAATGTTTTTACCTGCAGGGCAATTATTCGTAAATGAAAGATCCTATTCAGCGGTGGACAGCAATTGTGCTATAATAATGGGCGTTATAAAATTCCTGAAGGAGTCCCGTCTATGCATTGGAAGCTGAATCTCTTTGTATTTGCCGCTAATTTAATAGCTGCCGGCCTGCTGTTTTTCATTTTTTCTCCGGCCTTTGAACTGCTGAATGTGATCAATTATGTGTTTTATGTAGGTCTGTTTTATCTAATCATTTTCATTGCAGCGTTTGTAATGCGCGGAGGATTTTTCGATGCCATTACCCACAGCTTTCGAAAAGTGGCTCACCGCCTTGCTCCCTCCAGACCTTCGACTCAAGGCTGGGAACAACGGCTTGCTCCCTCTGAAGTCATTCAGATTTCTTTTTTCCGTATGCTTTTCATTCAAACAACAGCGCTGATTATCTTGGATCTTTTGCTGCTTGCTGTATACTACGCAACAAATTAAATTGGCCCGGCTTTATCTGCGCCCGTGGTACCACCACCTTTAATATTTATTTTCATTCAGGAGTAAGGTAAGAAAACGAATCCTTATACTGTTTTAATTCAACGTTTACATCGGCGTTCAAAATTCCGTCGATCTGTGCTAAATCTCTGTTAACAAAATTCACTAAATCCTCGTTATTTCTAAAATAAGCCTGTAAAATTAAATCATGATTACCAGAGAAAGCACCGACAAATCGCACTTCGGAAAAGCGCTGAAGCTTACTCGCAATTTCGTCCTGCATCCCGAGCTTTGTGCTCAGCCCGATGATCGTCTGCACATCTAGCCCAATTTTGTTCGGATTGGTGTGTATGATAAATTCAAAGACATTGTGCCGGAGCATTTTGTTAATTCTTGAACGAACAGTCCCCTCACTCACTCCCAGACAGCGGGCAATTTCACTGTATGATTCCTTGCCGTTAGCCTGCAGATATCCGAGTATCGACATATCTACCTGATCTAATGAAACGCTCATTGGCATCCCTTCTCTTTTTCCCATTCTCACCTTGATGACCTTGCATCCTTTATTACGAATCACCGAGTCAACCGCAGATTAATTTAGTAATTTCGTAACATTTCCCCGGGTGGATTAACGTAATTATAAGTAATTGTTCTTATTATTGCAATATTCGTGAAAGAATTTTATGAATTTTTTTGTAAGATTATATAACGCTATATGATTCGAAAACAGCCCGAAGATACTTCCCATACTACAATGTAATCGCTTTCATTACAATCGTATCTTCGAAAGTATTTTGCATAACTATAAAAAACTCTGGCCGCCTAAAGCGTCCAGAGTTTTATCGAAGTCTGCTTATTTTGCTGTAATATACTCTTTGTTGCCCATATATCCGCGAAGCACTTCAGGAATCTTAATGCTGCCGTCCTCCTGCTGATGGTTTTCCATAATCGCTGCCACTGTTCGTCCCAGCGCAAGCCCTGAGCCGTTTAGCGTATGCACAAATTCTGTTTTCGCATCGCGGTCCCGCTTAAAGCGGATGTTTGCGCGCCTGGCCTGGAAATCCTCAAAATTACTGCAGGACGAAATTTCTTTGTAATCTTCATAGCTCGGAAGCCATACTTCGATGTCATATTTCTTTGCTGCCGTAAAGCCTAAGTCTCCCGTGCACATGTTCATCACGCGATACGGAAGCTCGAGCAGCTGCAGTACTTTCTCCGCATGGCCAGTTAATGTTTCAAGCTCTTCATAGGAATCTTCCGGTGTCGTAAACCGTACAAGCTCCACTTTATTAAACTGGTGCTGGCGGATTAAGCCGCGAGTATCGCGCCCTGCTGAGCCTGCTTCAGAACGGAAGCAGGCACTGAACGCAGTATAGGCTTTCGGCAGCTCCTGTCCCGCGAGAATTTCTTCGCGGTGCATGTTCGTGACAGGCACTTCTGCCGTTGGTACGAGAAAATAGTCCTCTTCCCGGATTTGAAAAGCATCCTCCTCAAATTTTGGCAGCTGGCCGGTACCGGTCATGCTGTCGCGGTTCACCATATAAGGGGGGATCAATTCTTCATAGCCGTGTTCATCGCTGTGCAGATCCATCATAAACTGAATCAGCGCCCGTTCAAGACGAGCCCCGGCTCCTTTGTAAAACATGAACCGGCTTCCGGTTACTTTTGCCGCCCGCTCAGCATCAAGCATATTCAGCTCTACGCCAAGCTCCCAGTGCGGCTTCAGGGCAAAATCAAATACCGACGTCTCTCCCCAGGCTCTTACCTCTTCGTTATCCGATTCATCTTCGCCGACCGGAACTGTTTCATGTGGAACATTTGGAATCGAAAGCAGAATCTGCTGCAGGCGTTCATCCTTTTCACGGATTTGCTCATCCAGTTTTTTAACTCTGCTTGATACGTCCCGCATTTCCGTAATCAATTCATCGGCGTCTTCTTTGTTTTTCTTTTTAGCTGCGATTTCATCGGAGACGGTGTTACGCCGCTGTTTTAACTCCTCCGTCTCCTGGATCAGCTCCCTGCGTTCCCGGTCAAGTTCTTCAAAAGAATCCAGTTCACTGATATCTTCATTTCGCTTTGAAAGCTGCTTTTTTACTGCATCAAAATCATTTCGCAATCGTTTAGGGTCTAGCATAGGTGATTCCTCCTTCGTATAGTAGCTGTTTATATATTATAAAAAAGCCCCGCCCCTGTGAATCAGGGACGAGACTTTAATTTCCCGCGTTGCCACCCTCGTTGCAGTAAACGTTACTGCCGGCTTCTTCTCTCATCCGTTAACGGGGACGAGCCGAAAACGGCTACTTACGTTCACCGTTTTACTCCGGACGGGATTCCTTTTACACTTTCATCGGTTCGCACCAGCCACCGACTCTCTGAAGAAAAATGCAAAAGTACTATTGTCCATCAACGCGATTGTATTTACACATTTACTGCCGCCTGTGCTTCACGTACCATCTGTACGAAATACTGATGAAATCTGCGGTCGTTCGTCAGCTCCGGATGAAAGGAGCAGGAAAGCAGATGATCCTGCCGTGCCACCACGATTTCATCTTTATATTCTGCAAGCACTTCGACATTTTGTCCAACTTCCGTAATTAACGGGGCTCGGATGAATACCGCTTCCACATCATCCGCGACTCCGCGAATGGAAAGCTCAGTTTCAAAGCTTTCACGCTGGCGTCCAAAGGCATTACGCTGAACCGTCATATCCATCAGTTCGAGATGGCCTTCCGGTTCGCCTACTACATCGGTCGCCATTAAAATCAAGCCGGCGCATGTGCCAAACACTGGTTTTCCTGCTTTGGCAAATGACTGCAGCGGTTCAAAAAACTGATATTTTTCCACCAGCCGCCGCATCGTCGTGCTTTCGCCGCCTGGAAAGACCAGTCCATCAATTTCTTCAAGCTGTTCCGGCCGTTTTACGATAATAATTTCCGTATCAGGGGCCTCTAAACTTTTGACATGTTCACGAACAGCGCCTTGAAGAGCTAAAACGCCGATTTTCATCATGAGTAAAAACCCCCTGTAATTATATTACTGGCTGCGATCCTGCATGCGGTCAAAGCCTTCAAGCTGGGAAATATCCATCCCGGTCATCGCAGTACCCAGCCCTTTGGACAGCTTAGCGATCAGCTCATAGTCTTCATAGTGAGTCGTCGCCTCTACGATGGCCCGGGCAAATTTATCCGGATATTCGGATTTGAAAATACCGGAGCCTACGAATACGCCGTCGGCGCCGAGCTGCATCATTAAAGCAGCGTCAGCCGGTGTTGCTATGCCGCCTGCTGCAAAGTTAACGACTGGAAGACGTCCTTCTTCGCGAATTTGAAGCAGCAGTTCGTACGGAGCACCAAGGTTTTTAGCTTCTGTCATTAATTCGTCCTTTGAGAGGCCGATCACTTTACGAATCTGAGACTGGATCAAACGCATATGGCGTACTGCTTCCACGATGTTGCCGGTACCCGGCTCTCCTTTTGTCCGCAGCATGGAAGCCCCTTCGCCAATACGGCGGGTCGCTTCACCGAGATCACGAGCTCCGCAGACAAACGGCACCGTATATTCTGATTTATCCATATGATACACATCGTCCGCCGGTGTAAGCACTTCGCTTTCATCAATATAATCAGCGCCCAGCGATTCGAGCACCCGGGCTTCCACGATATGGCCGATACGGGCTTTTGCCATTACAGGAATCGATACAGCGTCCATCACTTCCTGAACAATTGTAGGATCTGCCATACGGGCTACGCCCCCGGCAGCACGAATATCCGATGGCACCCGTTCCAGTGCCATGACAGCTACTGCTCCTGCCTCTTCGGCGATTTTCGCCTGTTCTCCGTTAACGACGTCCATAATAACGCCGCCCTTTTGCATTTCAGCCATGCCTCTTTTAACGCGGTCTGTTCCTCTCTCTGCCATACTTCAGCCCTCCAGCTCCATTATTCTATCTATTGCCACCGATTTGGCGGTGTAATAATAACACTCAGTAGCCCTATTGTAACACTATACTATGTCCGGATAAAGTATCTTGTTTGCAGCTGAAAAAGCTTTTCTGCCGGCTTTTATTTATCAGCATCTGCGTGCCGGAAGCTGCTGAACAGGTTGCCGATGCTCTGCACAATATTTCCAAACCATCCGCGCTCCTCCACGGCTTCACCTGCTGTCAGAGGCACTTCTGTACGGCTCGTCCCGCCCTGCACATACGAGGCTTCGCTGTTAGTGACGACCACTGTTCCAACCTCTTCCCCCTTTTCGATCGGGGCTTCATTTTTGGATATGGCAATTTCATATTCCGGTTCTATTTCCTCCGATGAAATCAGCTCCAGCTTTTCTCCAGCTGTCACGTCTATGCTTTCTTCCTGGCCGCCTTCAACTTCAATGGATGATTCCCCATCGATTTCTGCGCCCTTCTCCACGAGTGTCCGGCTTTCAAGCTCGCGTTCGGCATAATCGTACAGTTTAGCCGTTTCTGTGAAGCGCGACATTTTCGTTTCTGCGTTCATCACTACCGATATATATCTGTTTCCGTCCTGTTCAATCGTCCCGGTAAAAGCATTGCCGGCCAGATCAGTGGTCCCTGTTTTCAGGCCATCCACTCCTTCGTACTCCTGTTCGAGCCCTGGAAGCATTTTATTCCAGTTAACCATATCGATTGGTTCTTCCGTGCCTTCTTTAAATGTTTTTTTCGGAATGCCAGCCACCTCCAGCACTTCAGGATACTCATCCAAAAGATGGTAAGCCAAAAGGGCCGTATCGTTTGCCGACATCATGTTTTCTGCATTTTCTTCGCTGCCTTCCGGTGCATAACCCATCATCGTGGAATTATTCAGTCCGGTCGCATTCACGAATTCATATTTCTCCATACCAAGCTCTCCGGCCTGCTGATTCATCCGGTCAGCAAAAGCTGCCTCGCTGCCCTCGATATGTTCTGCCAGAGCTATCGTTGCTCCGTTCGCGGAATAAATGGCCATAGCCTCGTAGAGCTCTTCCACTGTATAGGTTTCGTCCTGGCGAAGAGGGACGTTTGATAAATTTGTCTGAAGAGAAAGCTCGCGGACTTTATCGCTGATTGCTACTTCGTCGTTCCAGCTGATATCTCCGTCCTCGATTGCTTTGTTTACTATGTATTCTGTCATCATTTTGGACATACTGGCCGCAGAAAGCAGTTCATCGGTATTATCTTCAAAAACTACCTGTCCTGTATCTGCATCTATCATAATAGAAGCGCTTGCTTCTATCTCAGGCTCTGCCGCTTGAGCTGGCAAGCTTCCGAACGTCCAGATGGCTGCAGCCGCCACGCAGGAAACACCTGCTGTTTTCAACTTATTTCTCCTCAATCTCTGCACCTCCGTGGTGTTTTGCTATCGCATATTTTACCACAGCCCCATTTTAAAACATACCTGCCATTGTTCCTTTTATAAAGCCGCCTGCACTCGAAAACATCAATAGATATTTCCCGGGAAATATCTATTGGCATAAAAAAGACGGGAGCCGCCGGCCCCCGTCTTTCGTTCTTAGGAAGAGTAGTTTGGTGCTTCTTTCGTAATCTGCACGTCGTGAGGATGGCTTTCCCGCAGGCCGGCATTGGTAATTCGCACGAAGCGGGCATCTTCACGCAAAGATGAGATGGTCGGAGTGCCGCAGTAGCCCATACCGGCCCTCAAGCCGCCAAGCAGCTGGTGGATCGTATCCTTCAGCGGGCCTTTATAAGGAATACGGCCTTCAATGCCCTCAGGTACAAGCTTTTGGCTGTTTTCCTGGAAATAGCGGTCCTTGCTTCCCTGCTCCATAGCGCTCATTGAGCCCATGCCACGGTAAACTTTAAACTGGCGGCCCTGGTAAATTTCACGCTCTCCAGGACTTTCTGTCACTCCTGCAAGAAGGCTGCCGAGCATCACTGCATGAGCACCGGAAGCCAGAGCTTTGGCGATATCGCCGGAATATTTGATTCCGCCGTCGGCAATAATCGGTACGTTATGCTTATCCGCTTCTTCTGCACACTCATATACAGCGGTGATCTGCGGAACGCCAACGCCGGCTACTACGCGGGTTGTACATATGGAGCCCGGGCCGATGCCGACTTTTACAATGTCGGCGCCTGCCTCAATTAAATCCCTGGTTCCTTCAGCTGTGGCCACATTGCCAACTATCAGCACAACATCAGGATAGCTGCTGCGGATTTCTGCAATTTTGTCGAGGACGCCTTTGGAGTGACCGTGGGCAGTATCGATCACAATTGCATCGGCTTCTGCTTTAACCAGAGCTTCCACACGTTTATCCGTATCGGCGCTCACCCCGACAGCCGCTCCGACGAGCAGTCTTCCCTGGGTATCCTTTGCCGAATGAGGGAATTCGATTACCTTCTCGATGTCTTTAATCGTAATCAGGCCTTTCAGGGTGCCATCCTTTTCTACAAGCGGAAGCTTTTCAATCCGGTGTTTCTGCAGTACATCCTCCGCTTCCTCAAGCGTGGTCCCCACTGGCGCTGTAACGAGATTGTTGGCGGTCATCACTTCTTTGATTCCAATCGAATAGTCTTCGATAAAGCGGAGATCGCGGTTCGTAATAATTCCCACCAGCTTTTGATTCTCGTCAACGATCGGTACGCCGGAAATGCGGTATTTTCCCATTAGATGTTCTGCATCGAACACCTGATGGTCCGGATGAAGGAAGAAAGGATTCGTAATAACTCCGCTTTCTGAGCGCTTCACCTGATCCACCATTTCTGCCTGGGCTTCGATAGACATGTTTTTATGCACTATACCGAGACCGCCGGCCCGTGCCATCGCAATCGCCATATCTGCTTCCGTCACTGTATCCATTCCAGCACTTACAACAGGAATATTTAAAGGAAGCTTATCGGTTAACGATGTCCGTACTGATACATCCCTTGGATGAATATCAGATCTTGCCGGTAACAATAAAACGTCATCAAATGTTAGACCTTCTTGGGAAAACTTATCTGCTCGCACGAATCTTCCTCCTTCAAAATGGTTGGTTTTACAGGATTTCTCACTGTCCTGCTGCCTGTAACTATATTTATTTCTAATATCTTATCACGTTTGAGCCAGTCTCAGAAGTAAAAGGAATATGTTTTATTTTTCCGAAAATTTATAAACAGGCGCTAATAATTATGTAAAGGATTTCAAAGCTGTACCCACCATGCTAGATCACATGGTGGATGGCTGACTTTTCGTTTAGCTGGACGACCTGACCGTCTTTATCAAGCTGAACCAGCGGATATTCTATTTCACGGCGGTCCAGGTGCACGATCGAAGCAGAGCTGCCGTCGGCGAGCTGCACTTTCTTTCCAGTCATTACAGTAATGAACTGCTCTGTTAATGTTTCGACTACGGCGGGGGGCAGCTTTCCAAACGACTGCACCGTCAGCTCACGCATGGCATGAAAAGCCGATTTCCCCTCATTCTCCAACCGCTCGCTTGCCATGGCGTGATACATGTCCGCCGCTGCTACAAGACTGCCCAGCACATATATTTTGCCGCTTTTCATCCCGAATGGATACCCGCTTCCATCCTCACGTTCGTGGTGCTGCAAAATAGCCAGCAATACCTCATCACTGAGCATCCCGGTAGCCTTTGCCATCTGGTAGCTCTGAATCGGATGCTTTCCCGCCTTCTGACGTTCTGCGGCAGAAACTCTGGCCAGGGAAGCGTCACACAAGAGCCCGGCGAGCGCCGCCCCGAGCCATTCCTTTCGGCTGCAGCCATGCTTTTTAGCCAGCAGCGCAGCTAAAAGCGCCACCGATACCGCATGATGACTCTCGTACTTTTCCTGTTCTGCAAACTGATAGCTGGTAAATATATGAGAAGCGTTTTCTTCAATATCCTCGAGCAGAGGAGCAACAACGGCACGAGCTTTTTTCATTTCAATGGGGGCTCCGGCTGTCCATGAGCGCCACATGGCTTCATGCGCTTCTACCGCTGCATCATAAACGTCTTCAAATCTCGGCTGATGATGCCGCATGGCTGTCTCAGTCTCTTCATCTGGTGAAAAGGGATCACCGTTGACAAGCACCGGCTTTACTTCAATATACTCCACAAGAAACTGTTTGATAATATCGACTAACTGCTCTGTCAGCGCCGTTTGTTTTCTGACCACCGGTGTTTCGTTCACTGCATAGATATCGTTCATCAGAACACATCCAGGCACTGCCTGATTAATATGTATCCGCATGGAGACCACTCCATTTCTCCTAATATAATACTTATATTTTACTATTTCCCCCGGAAAATACCACTACTTTCCCTATTCTTATGAAGGTTTTTAGAATAAAATTCCATTTTCCACGAAAAAAAGCCCAGCCGTTTAAAATACGGCTGGGCTTCAAACTATTCTTCCTCTGATTCTGCTGGAACGTTTTCTTCTTCGATGGCTTCATGTTCAATTACGGGCGCCACTGTAGAAACAGCCTCGCCTTTATCAAGACGGATGAGGCGTACACCCTGGGCGTACCGCCCGAGTCTCGAAACATCGCCTACCTGCATACGGATCACCACTCCCTGAATGGTCATCACCATCAGGTCGATGTCCAATGGCACCGAACGCATCGCTGCGAGTTCCCCTGTGCGGCTTGTCAGTTTAATCGCTTTTAACCCTTTGCCGCCCCGGTTCTGCTTACTGAATTCTTCAATTGAGGTAAGCTTCCCGTATCCTTTGTTTGTTACCATTAGTATCATTTCATTCTCTACTGAAATATCCATACCTACTACTTCGTCATCTTCGCGAAGGGAAATGGCTTTAACTCCGGAAGCCGTCCGCCCCATCGAGCGCACGTCCTCTTCATCAAAGTGAATGGACATTCCCTGCTTTGTGCCGATAATTAAGGAATCGTCGCCGGAGGTGAGACGCACGCCGTGAAGCTCATCGTCCTCCCGGACGTTAATAGCGAACAGGCCGCCCTTGCGGATGTTTGAAAAGGCCGACAGCACAGTTCTTTTCGAAATTCCTTTTTTCGTCAGGAAGAATAGATAGGCGTTTTCTGAAAATTCCTCGATCGGAATTACCGTGCTGATATATTCACCTTTATCGATCTGAAGCAGATTAATTAACGGAATCCCTTTAGCCGTACGGCTTAATTCAGGAATTTCATAAGCTTTCAAACGATATACTTTCCCTTTGTTGGTAAAGAAAAGAATCGTCTGGTGGGAATTGGTCGTCAGCAGATGCTCTACAAAGTCATCCTCATTCGTCCCCATTCCCTGTACGCCCCGTCCACCGCGGCGCTGGCTCCTGTACGTATCAATCGGCATACGTTTAATGTAGCCCTGGTGCGAAATAGTGACTACTACGTCCTGCCGCGGAATAAGGTCTTCATCTTCGATGGAATTCTCTCCGGCTTCCAGACGTGTCCGACGGTCGTCACCGAATTTCTCCTTCACTTCGGTAAGCTCTTCCCGGATAATTTCGAGCACCCGCTCTTCGTTAGCCAAAATTTCTTTCAGCTCCCGGATGCGCTCCATCAGCTCCCGGTACTCCTGTTCAATTTTGTCTCTTTCAAGGCCGGTTAAACGCTGCAGTCGCATATCAAGAATAGCCTGTGCCTGATCTTCACTCAAATCATAGTTGTCCATCAGACCATTTCTTGCGATCTCCGTTGTTTCCGATCCCCGGATCAGCTCAATCACCGCATCCAGATGGTCAAGCGCCACCCGCAGACCTTCAACAATGTGGGCACGGGCCTCTGCTTTTCGAAGTTCAAAAGCAGTCCGTCGCTTGATAACTACTTTTTGATGCTCGAGATAGTGATACAGACATTCTTTGAGGTTAAGCACCTTCGGCTGGCCGTTCACAAGAGCCAGCATGTTAATACCAAAGCTCGTCTGCAGCGCCGTTTGCTTGTATAGGTTATTTAAAATAACGTTGGCGTTGGCATCTCTTCGTACTTCCACAACGACCCGCATGCCATTACGGTCTGATTCGTCGCGAAGATCAGTAATACCGTCGATTTTTTTATCGCGAACCAGCTCTGCAATACGCTCCACCAGCCGGGCTTTATTCACCTGGTATGGCAGCTCATCTACGATGATTGTTTCCTTGCCTTTTTTATCTTCTTCAATGTAGGCGTGCGAACGGATAATAATTGATCCTTTGCCTGTCTGGTAAGCCTTGCGGATACCCGAGCGGCCTAGAATGGAAGCAGCTGTTGGGAAATCCGGACCAGGGATATATTCCATCAGCTCTTCTACCGTAATATCAGGATCTTCACTCAGGGCGAGTACCCCGTCAATAACTTCTTCAAGACGGTGCGGCGGGATATTGGTAGCCATACCCACCGCAATTCCGGACGTACCGTTAACCAGCAGGTTCGGGAAACGCGCCGGCAGAACTACAGGCTCCCGCTCGTTACCGTCATAGTTTTCCTGATAATCAATTGTGTCTTTGTTAATATCGCGGACCATTTCAAGCGATATTTTAGACATTTTTGCTTCGGTATAACGCATCGCCGCTGCTCCGTCCCCGTCCACGGAACCGAAGTTTCCGTGCCCGTTAACGATTGGATGGCGGTAGCTGAAATCCTGTGCCATGCGCACCATTGTTTCATAAACCGCGGAGTCGCCGTGCGGGTGGTATTTACCGATAACGTCCCCAACGATACGGGCGGACTTCCGGAACGGCTTTTCAGGCGTCATGCCGAGCTCACTCATTGCAAATAAAATACGCCGGTGCACCGGCTTCATTCCGTCACGAACGTCCGGGAGGGCCCGGCTGACGATAACACTCATCGCGTAATCTAAAAATGAGGTGCGCATCTCCTCGCCAATACCAATCTCCGTGACTCTGGATTCGTTTTCTGCCATTGCAGTAACCTCCTACTTTCTATTCCAGCAGGCTTGAGTGCCTGTTTCTGCTATATTCGATAGAAACCCCCGCTTTAATCTTCCGCGGGGGTTTCTTTGTTTCACCTTAATGCCGGCTCTTACACGTCGAGGTTCTGTACGTAATGCGCGTTTTCCTGGATAAAGTCACGACGCGGCTCGACGTGATCACCCATCAGTGTTTCAAACACTTCATCGGCTACCATTGCATCTTCAAGTGTAACCTGCATCGTCGTTCTTGAATCCGGATCCATGGTCGTTTCCCAAAGCTGGGTCGGATTCATTTCCCCGAGCCCTTTATAGCGCTGAAGATTCGGTTTTGGCTGCGCCGGGAGCTCGGCCAGGGCAGGCTGAAGCTCACGTTCGAAAAAGAGGTAGCGCACGTATTTGCCCTGCTGGACCTTGTACAGAGGTGGCTGGGCAATATAAATATATCCTCTTTCAAGCAGCGGCCGCATATAACGATAAAAGAAGGTTAGCAGAAGTGTCCGGATATGGGCTCCATCCACATCGGCATCCGTCATAATAATAATCCGGTGATAGCGGGCCTTTTCGATATCAAATTCGTTGCCGATTCCCGTTCCGAGAGCTGTAATAATGGTTCTGATTTCATTGTTGGCAAGAATCTTATCCAAACGTGCTTTTTCCACGTTCAGAATTTTTCCGCGCAGCGGCAGAATAGCCTGGAAATGCCGGTCCCTTCCCTGTTTGGCTGAACCGCCGGCAGAATCGCCCTCGACGATATATACTTCACTGCTCGCCGCATCCTTCGAGGTGCAGTCGGCCAGCTTTCCCGGAAGGGAACTGACTTCGAGGGCACTTTTACGACGGGTTAATTCCCGTGCTTTTTTCGCAGCGTCCCGGGCTCTTGAGGCCATAAGCCCTTTTTCTACGATCGTCCTCGCCGTGTCCGGATTTTCGCTCATAAACCTCGAAAAATGCTCCGAGAATAATGAATCTGTAATGGTACGGGCTTCCCCGTTCCCTAACTTTGTTTTTGTCTGTCCTTCAAACTGCGGATCCGGAATTTTCACGCTGACAATCGCGACCAGTCCTTCACGCACATCGTCTCCGATTAAGTTCGGGTCGTTTTCCTTGAACAGGCTGTTTTTACGGGCATAGTCGTTAATAACTCTCGTCAGTGCCGTCCGGAATCCGGACTCGTGGGTTCCGCCTTCATGGGTATTAATATTATTCGCAAACGAATACACATTGCTCGTATATCCGTTGTTATACTGCATCGCCACTTCCACCTGAATATCGTTGCGGTTCGCTTCAAGAAAAATCGGCTCTTTGTGAAGAGTGTCCTTCTGACGGTTCAGGTATTCCACAAACGAAGCAATACCGCCTTCGTAATGGTAGGACTGCACCTGCTCTTCTTCCGTGCGTTTATCCGTACATGTAATATGGAGGCCCCGGTTGAGAAACGCGAGTTCCCGTACACGGGTGGTGAGCGTTTCAAATTCAAACTCGGTCGTTTCTTCAAAGATATCCGAATCCGGTTTGAAACGGATCTTTGTGCCCCTTTTGTCTGTCTTGCCGACCTTTTCAAGGTCGTGCTGCGGGATACCGCGGCGGTAAGCCTGCTGATAAATTTCGCCTTCCCTGTGTACTTCGATATCAAGCGTTTCGGAAAGAGCGTTCACCACGCTCGCCCCAACACCGTGAAGACCGCCGGAAACCTTATAGCCGCCGCCGCCAAATTTACCGCCGGCGTGCAGTACGGTCATAATAACTTCCACTGCCGGCCTGCCCATTTTTTCGTGCATGCCGACAGGAACACCACGGCCGTTGTCTTCTACGGTGATGCTGTTGTCTTTTTCGATCGTAATATATATTTGGTCGCAATAGCCGCCCATGGCTTCATCAATGCTGTTATCAACAATCTCCCACACTAAATGGTGAAGTCCTCTGGACGTTGTAGAGCCGATATACATGCCTGGGCGCTTCCGGACTGCTTCGAGTCCTTCAAGTACCTGGATTTGACTTTCATCATATGAATTTTGATTCATCGACAATCTGTTCACCTTCGCTTCCTGCGGGATCAAATCTCGCGTGTAGTCCGTAAATACATGCTGTCGTTTTCATGTCTTTATAAGCTCAGTCCTCTTTAGCTGACTGTATTTCTTCATGATATTCATCATATTCTGAAATAATCTGCGATCTGCGTTTCAGCGTTAACGAAGAAATAGGAGAGAAATAAACCTTCTCTTTCGTAACCACGACGGACTTTGCTTCGGAATCTGCAATTTGCTCTTTATCGTCATTTTCGACTGCCTGCAGGAACTGTCTTGTGATACTTGAAGAGTCCTGACTGTTGCTGTCTAAAATCGCAATGACATCTTTTGAACGTATTACGGTGCCGTCGCCTAAATGTATAAACAATGTGATTCACCACCTACTGTTTTTCCAATTGTCCCTGGCGGGCAGTAAATACGGTTGCCCGCTCGATTGTCTCGTGCTTGATGCTTTCAATGCTTGTCGTTGTAACAAAGGTCTGTACTTTTCCCTGGATCGCGTCAAGTAAATGAGACTGCCGATGCTGATCGAGTTCAGAGAGTACGTCATCAAGCAGCAGGATCGGATACTCTCCCACATAAGCGCGGATCAGCTCTATCTCTGCCATTTTTAACGATAGGGCAGCTGTTCGCTGCTGGCCCTGGGACCCGTATGTCTGTACGTCCCGTTCGTTAACCAGAAGCTTCATTTCATCCCGGTGCGGTCCTGCCAGCGACAGTCCACGGCGGATTTCATTTTCCCTGCGGCGCTCAAGCTCTGCCCGTAGCTGTTCAGCGAGTGCTGAGGCTTCCATTTCCGCGTGAATGTTTGCGGAAGGGTCATACTGCAGCTCAAGCTGTTCCCGACCCTGTGTGATCCGTGTATGAATCTCTGAGGCCCATCCTTCAAGCTGCTGCAAAAATCCGTAACGCCGCTGGATTACTTTCACGGCTGCTTCGATGTATTGTTCATCGATGACCTCAAGTGTTAATTCCTGCTCCCGGCTGGGTACGGGGAACATACCCTTCAGCAGCTGGTTGCGCTGCTTTAGAATGCGCTGGTATTTGGAAAGATCGTGAAGATACACCGGACTGATCTGGCCAATCTCCATATCAATAAAACGCCGCCTCATATTCGGCCCGCCTTTTACAAGGTTTAAATCCTCCGGGGCAAACATGACGACGTTGCATGCGCCTATATATTCGCTCAGCTTTTTTTGCTCGATGCCATTCTTTTTTACTTTTTTTCCTTTAGCCGAAAGAATAACTTCGAGATCAACATGACGCTGCTCCCGCTCTACCGAAGCTTCGATACGGGCAAATTCGTGGTTCCAGCCAATCAATTCCTTGTCTTTGGAAGTCCGGTGGGATTTCGCAAAAGCAAGCATATGAATAGCTTCCATCAGGTTTGTTTTTCCCTGGGCATTTTCCCCGACAATAACGTTTACAGTGTTCTCTATTTGCAAGGCAATATCACCGTAGTTGCGATACTGCTTGAGCCGAATGTTTTTTACATACACAGGCCTGTGCTCATCCTTCGCCGGTACCGATAGTGAAGCTTCCGTTTTCTTCGACTTCCACTACGTCCCCTGGATACAGCTTTCTTCCCCTGCGGGCTTCTTCTTCTCCATTCACTTCTACAGCGAATTCAGAGAGAAACCACTTTGCCATACCACCTGTATCGATGATTCCAGCTTCTTTGAGGAACTGGCCGAGTGTTATATATTCGGTTGTGATATTAATCGCCTCTCCCATATCGATCCTCCCGACGCCGGATATTAAAGCATAATTATTACTTCTGCCTGTTTCCGAACATATTTCATTCATACTCTATATTTTACTAAAAATAAGCGAAAAATGCCAGTATATCGCACTATTCGTTTCATATTCCCTGTCAGCATAACATAAGAAAAACGGCCTCCTGTTTTATACAAAAGGCCGTATAATTGTTCAACTTTTAATACGTGCGTACCGGCGAAAATAAATGCAGCATCTGATCATGGTCTGTCGGCCGCACCACAAATGGGCTCATTGCCCCGGTAAATTGAATATGAATTTTTTCACTGTCGATTACTTTCAGGGCATCTGTGATATTTTTTCCGTTAAACGAAATGCGAAGCTCTTCTCCGTCTATTTTATCACAATCGATGTTTTCCGTCACTTTCCCAATTTCGGAGGAAACGGAGTTGATCTCTACCCTTCCATCTCCGAGTGTTTTTAAGTTGATCACGTTGTTTTTTGTTTCTCTTGAAAGCAGCAATGCCCGGTCAAGTGACTGGAGTAATTCTTTCGTATACAGCTCCACCCCGGTTTTCGTTTCAGAAGGAATCATATTTTTTGTGACTGGATATTTCCCATCAAGAAGCCGGGAATAAAACAGGAGATGCGGAAAACGGAACATTACCTGGGTTTCCGTAATAATAATTTCCACCGTGGCATCATCATCGCTCAGCAGGCGGCTTAGCTCATTCAGGCTTTTACCTGGAATGACAATGTTAGACAGGTCAGGTGCATCCGAACCTGCTTCGAGATTTGCTTTCCGGAGAGCAAGCCGGTGGCTGTCTGTAGCAGTACAGATCAGTTCTCCGTTCTCACTTTCAAGGTTTACACCTGTCAACACTGGTCGCGTTTCCTGGGCCGACACGGCAAAAACCGTCTGGCGGATCATGTCCTTGAGTAAGCTCTGGGGCAAATGAAACATATTTGTATCATCCAGCTTTGGAAGCCTTGGGTATTCTTCTGGGTCCAGACCATTCAGGTTAAATACGACAGAGCCGGAACGGATCGTAGTCGCGAACTGGTCCTGTACGACGACTTCAATTTCTTCCCCTGGAAGCTTTTTTACTATTTCCGCAAAAAAACGGGCCTGGAGCACAATGCTTCCCTGCTCCTGCACCTGAACATACTGATTATCGTTTTCCTCTGTGGGAATGAACGTTTCGATGGATATATCAGAATCACTGCCGGTTAACGTTACGCCATCAGCAGCTGCAACGATTTTAATTCCGGTCAGTATTGGAATTGTCGTTCTGGAGGAGACAGCTTTATTTACGTTTTGTACATGTTGCACAAATTGATCTCGATCGACGGTGAAATGCATAGGTCATCTCCCTTTATATATATTGTTTTTAAAGTAGTAATAGTAGTAGGGCTTGTTAGTAATGTGGATAAATAACATTTGAACTGCTAAATCGGGCATTTGTCCCTGTGAGTAAGTTGTGTATAACTTCGGTTCGTTATCCACACCTATGTGCGTAATTGATCGATGATCCCCTGGACAGTTTTTTGCAGTTCTGTATCTGTCGACATCAGATTTGATATTTTTTCGTGGGCGTGAATGACGGTTGTGTGGTCTCTGCCTCCAAAAGCCTCACCGATTTTCGGCAGAGAGGCATCCGTCATTTCCCGTGACAGATACATGGCGATCTGACGCGGAAAAGCAATGCTTTTTGTACGCTTTTTTGCTTTTAATTCCGGCACAGGCATCTGAAACTGGGTAGCCACCCGTTCCTGGATATGCTCAATGGTGACTGTCTTAGGCTGGGCGGTAGGAATGATATCTTTCAGAGCTTCAGCCGCCAGGTCAGCATTCATGTCCTGATTGATCAACGAAGAATAAGCGACGACACGGATAAGTGCCCCCTCGAGTTCACGAATGTTTGTATCAATCTGATTGGCAATATAGAGCATGACTTCGTTTGGAATATCGAGCATTTCCGCTTTCGCTTTTTTGCGCAGAATAGCGATTCTAGTCTCGAGGTCCGGCGGCGTGATATCAGTGATTAATCCCCATTCAAACCGGGAGCGGAGCCGGTCTTCAAGCGTTGGTATTTCCTTTGGCGGACGATCGCTGGAAATGACAATTTGTTTGCTTTCTTCATGAAGAGCATTGAAGGTGTGGAAAAACTCTTCCTGGGTCTGCTCTTTTCCTGCTAAAAACTGAATATCGTCAATAAGCAGTACATCGACGTTTCGATATTTGTTCCGGAAATGCACAGCTTTGTTGTCCCGGATAGCATTGATGAATTCATTGGTAAACTTTTCAGAGGACAGGTACATAACTTTGGCATTTGGATTATGATCAATAACGTAATGACCGATGGCATGCATTAAGTGGGTTTTTCCAAGGCCGACACCGCCGTAAATAAACAATGGATTGTACGCTTTGGCTGGCGCTTCGGCTACTGCAAGCGATGCAGCGTGGGCAAAACGGTTCCCGGAGCCGATCACGAAAGTATTAAATGAATATTTATCATTCAGCATGCTCTTTGGAGGGTCCTGGCTGGAGCCGGACGGAGCTGCTTTTGGGGGCGCTGGTTCATTTTCAACCGGAACTTCAGCCTGCGGGATCACAAATTTCACCTGCAGCGCGGATCCGGTAATATCTTCTAAAGCATCCGTAATCAGGTTTGTATAACGGCTCTCAAGCCAGTCGCGGGCAAACTCATTCGGTGCTTCAATAATTACGGTATCTCCTTGAAGATCCGAGGCCTCTGTCGCTTTCAACCACGTTTCATAGCTTGGTTTACTTACTTTTTCCTGCATTAGTTCCAATGTCTGGTTCCATAAATCAGTAATATTTTCCAATAAGGACGCACTCCTCTCGTACAGGTTTAGCAGTATACAATGGTTTGGCTGGAGACTCAAATCGCTGGAAAGACAGAAAAGGCTTCTATCTTATCATGGTGAAAGAAAGAAACCCAATAAGTGAATATGCGGGAGATGCATATTGTATGCGTTATAAAATTATTGTGCAATAATAATAAAATTATGTAAAAAAAGAAATACACATAATGCACAGGGCTGTGAATAACATTGTCCAATGGCTGTGGAAAATTATCCACAAAGTTATCAACAGCTGTGGATAAGGTTGCATTGTATGGAATGTTATTAACAGAAACTTAATCCATGATAGCAAATAAAAAGATGAATAACAACGGGAACATATTTGTTTATCCACAAACTCAAGAACTTGTGTATAGAAACTATCCACAGCACTAGATTATGTGTACAGGTTGTTCATAATGCTGTGGGCATTTTTTATGTTCGCTTTTATTTATCCACACAGCAGAAAAGAATTGCTGTGCACAAATGCAGGAAACACAGCCAGCGGTATCGGCCAGGGGGTGGTTGACAGTTTTTCTTATTCTCTATATAATTTACGGGAATGTTTTCGAACGTTTATTACTCCTTAAGGAGGTGCGATACACTATGGGAAAACCAACATTTACCCCTAACAACCGGAAGCGTAAAAAAGTACACGGTTTCCGTGCGAGAATGGGAACAAAGAACGGTCGTCAGGTTTTGAAAAATCGTCGTCGTAAAGGTAGAAAAGTATTATCTGCATAAGAAGGCCACGGATTTTATCCAGTGGTCTTTTTTTCTGTCTTCAGCCGGAAAGAAAAATAAAAATGCCGGTGGTTTTTATAGGAAAAGGGGGAACCGGGTGATGAAAAAGCACAATCGTTTAAAAAAGAATCACGAATTCAGCTATATTTTTGCGCACGGAACTTCCTTTGCCAACCGGCAATTTGTGCTTTATACCTTAAAAAAAGAGGAACAGGTTCATTACCGGGCAGGACTTACCGTCAGCAAACGGATGGGAAACGCCGTCATGCGCAACCGGATCAAGCGTTATCTGCGTGAAGCTGTATCGGAGCTTGAGCCCCGGATCCCCGGAGGCTATGACCTGGTAGTAATAGCGAGGAAACCGGTAGCGGATATGGATTACCATGAAACAAAAAAAAGTCTGACCCATGTATTTAAAAAAGCCGGTTTGTTAAACTCAGGTAAAGCAAAGCCCAACAAGTAGACACAAAGTTGTTTTCGCTTCTGGCCGGCAGCGGCTGGGGGCGAAAAATACTTTTAAAATAGAGGGATTTCTGCTGGTGCTGAAGAAATTGTTTACAAGGACCGTGCGTAAATAAACTCAAAATCACTTTACACATACATGTACGTGCAGCATAAGCATATACATGCCCGTAATAAACGAAAATCGGGTACTTAAGAAACGTAAGGAACGAGGAGGGCGGGGTAACGGTGAACCAATCGATGAAGGTTTCGGGGAAAACAGTAGAAGAAGCTTTAGATACAGCTGTGCGGGAATGGGAAACAACAATAGACCGTATCGAGTACCAGGTGCTTGAAGAACCAAGAAAAGGATTTCTCGGCATTGGAGCGAAGCAGGCTTTCGTAGAAGTATCCCTTCGAATCGACCCTGTGGAGGAAGCGGCTGCATACTTAAAAGATCTGATTCAGGCTATGAACGTAGAAGCAGAAGTGGAAGTACAGATCTCAAGAAAGCATACCGCGATGGAGATCAAAGGCTCTTCTCTCGGCCTTCTGATTGGAAAGCGTGGAAAGACCCTCGATGCGCTCCAGCATCTTACGAATACAGCCGCCAATAAGCATGCTGACGCCAAGCAGCATATAGTACTTGATGCTGAAAATTACCGTGGGAAACGAAAAGAATCGCTGCAGAGGTTTGCAGAGCGGATGGCCGGAAAAGCGCTCCGGGAAGCCAAAGCAATTAAACTTGAGCCTATGGACGCAGCGGAACGAAAAATTATTCATCAGGCCCTGCATCAGCATAAAAATATTGAAACAACTTCTTCAGGAAAAGAACCAAGACGTCACGTAGTAATTACACCTGGTGCAAAAGAAAAGTTAAAATGAGACAAATTGCCGCCTGGACTGCCGGGCGGTTTTTTAAAAAGAAACAGGCAGATGTACACAGGTTATCCACATGTGGATAAAAACCTTTTTCGAACTGCTTTCATATGATATTCTATTTAGTTAGAAGCATATAAGGAAACTGACGAAAGCGATGCCGAAAAAGGTGTCGTCCTTTTCGTGTGTCTAATAGATGAAGAAAAACCCAGGGAGGGTTGATGAATGGAAACAGATACAATTGCCGCGATTTCGACTCCGAGCGGGGAAGGAGCTATTGCGATTGTCCGCCTGAGCGGAGACGAAGCGCTAAATATTGCGGATCATGTGTATAAGGGCAAAAAATCTCTTCATGACGTGGAAACCCATACGATCCATTACGGGCATATTATCGACCCAGCGGACGGCTCCGTGATTGAAGAATCCATGATTTCTGTCCTCAGGGCTCCAAAAACATTTACAAGAGAAGATATCGTGGAAATTAACTGTCACGGAGGACTGGTTTCGGTCAATCGTGTCCTTGATAATGTATTAAGTCAGGGAGCGCGGCTGGCGGAGCCTGGAGAGTTTACGAAACGGGCATTTTTAAATGGGCGTATTGATCTGACGCAGGCGGAAGGTGTCATGGACCTGATCAGAGCTAAAACCGACCGGGCGATGCAGAGTGCTTTAAAGCAGGTTGAAGGAAGGCTTTCTGAACGCATCCGTAAGCTTCGCCAGAAGCTTCTTGAAACAGTAGCCAATGTGGAAGTGAACATTGACTACCCTGAATTTGATGCTGATGTTGTGACGACAAATGTTTTGAAAGAGAATGTTTCGTTTGTCGGCGAAGAGATCGATCAGCTTCTCGTAACGGCGCGGCAGGGAAAAATCATGCGTGAAGGACTTGGCACAGCGATTATCGGCCGGCCGAACGTGGGAAAATCCTCCCTGATGAATAATTTGGTACATGAAAACAAAGCAATTGTAACGGAAGTGCCCGGCACCACAAGAGACGTGCTCGAGGAGTATGTAAACGTCCGGGGGGTGCCGCTTCGTTTAATTGACACCGCCGGTATACGTGAAACTGAAGATATTGTGGAAAAGATCGGCGTAGAACGCTCCCGCCAGGTGCTGCAGGAAGCGGAGCTGATTCTTCTTGTCATCAATAGTGCAGAGCCGCTCTCCGATGAAGACCGAGCATTATTTCAGGCAGTTCAGGGCATGAATGTTATTGTTATAATGAATAAAACGGATCTTCCTAAACAGGTCGATGAGGAAGAACTCCGGGAGTATACCTCTGGGCGGCCGATTATTGCCGCTTCTTTTCTGAATGATGAAGGCATTGACAGTCTTGAAGAAGCAATTGCCCACCTCTTTTTTGATGAAGGGGTGGAGGCAGCGGACATGAATTATTTGTCCAATGCCCGTCATATTGGGTTATTGAATCAGGCAAAACGTTCGGTAAATGACGCTTTGGAAGCCGTGGAAATGGGAGTACCAGTAGACATGGTACAAATTGATATTACCCGGGCCTGGGAACAGCTCGGAGAAATTGTCGGGGAAAATGTGCATGACGGATTAATTGATCAGCTGTTTGCCCAGTTTTGTCTCGGAAAATAGATACACCCGCTGCAGGCGGAGGGTAATACTAGAAGGAGGAACTGTAATGAGTTACAACGGAGGAAATTATGACACGATTGTCATCGGCGCCGGACATGCGGGCGTAGAAGCAGGGCTTGCTTCTGCACGCATGGGAGCTAATACATTGATGCTGACGCTGAACCTGGACGCCGTAGCGTTTATGCCGTGCAACCCGTCCGTAGGAGGGCCGGCAAAAGGCATCGTCGTCCGCGAAATTGATGCGCTCGGCGGAGAAATGGCTAAAAATATTGATAAAACCCATATCCAGATGCGGATGCTTAATACAGGAAAGGGACCGGCTGTTCAGGCGCTCCGTGCGCAGGCTGATAAATTTCTTTATCAGCAGGAAATGAAGCGGACCCTTGAGAACACAGACAATTTAACGATCCGCCAGGGACTGGTGGAGGAGTTGATCGTTGAAGATAACGTATGTAAAGGCGTAGTCACTAATACTGGTGCGAGCTATTATTCTTCCTCGGTCGTAGTGACAACGGGCACTTATCTGCGCGGCAAGATTATTCTCGGAGAACTCGCTTATGAAAGTGGTCCGAATAACATGCAGCCTTCCATCAATTTATCGGACAGCATTAAAGCGCTCGGGCTCGATATGGTCCGGTTCAAAACCGGCACTCCGCCCCGGGTGAACAGTAATTCCATCGATTACAGCAAAACAGAGATCCAGCCCGGCGACGAGCAGCCGCGGGCCTTTTCCTACGAAACGGTGGAATTCATTACTGATCAGCTCCCGTGCTGGCTCACCTATACCGGCGCAGAAACGCATGAGCTGATTACAAACAACCTGCAGCGCTCCCCAATGTATTCCGGTATGATCGAAGGAACAGGTCCGAGGTACTGCCCTTCAATTGAAGACAAAATTGTCCGTTTTAACGACAAGCCGAAGCACCAGATTTTCCTCGAACCCGAAGGCAGAAATACAGATGAAGTTTACGTGCAGGGGCTCTCAACCAGTCTTCCGGAGGACATTCAGTTTGGCATACTCAAAACGATCCCGGGACTTGAAAACGTAAAAATGATGCGCCCGGGATATGCGATCGAATACGATGCAATTGTTCCGACGCAGCTGTGGCCGACCCTTGAAACAAAAACCGTGGAAGGTCTCTTTACGGCCGGTCAGATTAACGGTACTTCGGGTTATGAAGAAGCTGCCGGGCAGGGGATTATGGCCGGAATCAATGCAGCCTGTAAAGCACAGGGCAAGGAAGGCGTCATCCTTGACCGTTCGGATGCGTATATTGGAGTACTTATTGATGATCTGGTCACTAAGGGCACCAACGAACCATACCGCCTGTTAACATCGAGAGCGGAATACCGCCTGCTTCTACGTCATGACAATGCCGATCTGCGTCTAACCGATATCGGTCATGAGATCGGATTGGTTCCGGAGGCCCGCTACGAACGATTTGTGCATAAAAAAGAATCGATCGAGGCTGAGAAAAAACGATTGGAGAGCTTTACTCTGAAGCCGCATGAAGAAATTAATGATATGCTCATTTCCCGCGGTTCAACAGCGATGAAGGAAGCAGCTTCGGCGGCCCACCTGATGAAGCGGCCGGAAATCGGTTATGCTGACGTTGCTCCATTTGCAGACGCGCCTTCGTCTATTGCGCCGGATGTAGCCGAACAGGTGGAAATTCAGGTAAAATACGAAGGATATATTTCCAAACAGCTTGAACAGGTCGAGCGGATGAAAAAAATGGAAGAGAAAAAAATTCCAGAGAGCATCGATTACCACTCCATCTCGGGTATTGCGATTGAAGCGAGACAAAAGCTTTCAGAAGTACGTCCGCTTTCTGTCGGACAGGCATCCCGTGTATCCGGGGTGAATCCGTCCGATATATCTATACTGCTTGTGTATATTGAACAGGGCCGTATGGCAACAACGTAACAGTGCGTGATAAAGCCCCTGCTTACTGAAAGCAGGGGCTTTTTTTAAGACAACGCCGTTTTGCTAAGGGGTAAACACCAGGAGTGTGAGCGTTGTCGTATTATCCAGTGAAGGGCAGGAAAGAAAAGAATGAGTAAAGAAACGTTTCCGGAATGGCTTGAAGCCATACATATTTCTTTGGACGATAAACAGAAGAAGCAATTTGAACAGTATTATCAGCTGCTAGTGGAATGGAATGAGCGCATGAATCTGACAGGCATTACTGAAGAACGGGAGGTATATGAAAAACATTTTTATGATTCTCTTACCGGGGCTTCCCTTTCGGCCTTTAAGGCAGAAGGAACCCTGATCGATGTCGGTTCAGGAGCCGGCTTCCCAAGTCTGCCTCTTAAGATCTGCTTTCCGGAGCTTCAGGTTACGATTGTCGACTCTTTAAAAAAACGCATCGGTTTTTTAGAGGAAATCGTCAGTGAGCTTGGACTTGAAGGAGTGACCCTTATCCATGACCGGGCGGAGCAGCTGGCTCGTCAAAAGACGTACCGGGATCAGTTTGACGCAGCGAGTGCCCGTGCTGTGGCTAAGCTGCCAGTACTGCTCGAGCTCTGCCTGCCGTTTGTAAAGCCGGGAGGTGTTTTCATTGCTTGGAAGGGAGCCAGCGGGGAAGAAGAACTGCTTGAGGCAGAAAACGCCCTGTTAAAATTAGAAGCAGAAGCATTGGCCCCGAAGAAAATGAAACTGCCTGAAGAAGAGAGCGAACGGGTGCTTTTAGCATTCGAAAAAAGGAAAAAGACCCCAAAAGCGTATCCGAGAAAACCAGGGACCCCGGCAAAAAATCCTTTATAATCACCCACGGCTCATTCGACAACCCTTAGAAACGTGATAGAATGAAAGAGCAAATGTACGAAATCCACTAGTGAAACATCATGGGCCGCAGTTTTTAAGTGAGGTGATATACGGGTATGAAACAGTCGATTCAAAAATGGTTCGGTCTGGGAGACAACCAGGCTGAAAAAAGCGGCATTAATGAACACGAAGTTAAAATGATTCCCATCCATCAAATCATGGCGAATCCTTTTCAGCCACGGACCATCTTTTCAGATGAAAAGCTTTCGGAATTAGCTCAATCGCTGCAGACGCACGGCCTTCTGCAGCCAATAACGGTCAGAAAGCAGTCCGGAGGCTATGAGATTATTGCTGGCGAAAGGCGTTGGCGCGCTTCGCAGAAGCTTGGATGGAAAGAGATCCCGGCGCTGGTGAAAGAATTTAATGATACCCAGACGGCCTCAATTGCGCTTATTGAAAACCTGCAGCGGGAAGCATTGACAGCGCTTGAAGAGGCAGCTGCATACGCCAGGCTGCTTGAAATGAATCAGCTCACGCAGGCAAGTCTGGCGCAGCGGCTGGGAAAAAGTCAGTCGACCATTGCTAACAAGCTCCGTCTGCTGCATCTGTCTGAATACGTTCAGGAGAAGCTCTCAGAAAAAGAAATTACTGAACGGCATGCCAGAGCCCTTCTGAAGCTGCCGGAGGCGGAGCGCCAGGATCGTATCGTTAACGAGGCCATTGAAAAGGACTGGAACGTGAAACAGACGGAAGACAGGATTGCTGCTTTGCTTGATCCAAAGCCAAAAAAGACAAGGCAGCCGAAAAAGCACGTATCCAAAGATACCCGTATTGCCTTAAATACGATCCGGGAGTCGATAGATATGGTGACGAAAAGCGGCATGGCAATTGATACGGATGAAGAAGACTATGATGGTTATTATCAGGTAACCATTCGAATACCAAAATCGAAGCAGTAAACAAGAAGAACAGCATGGAACTGGGAAAGTAGGTGTATCGATGGCAAAAACTGTTGCTATCGCCAACCAGAAAGGCGGCGTTGGGAAAACAACAACAGCAGTAAATATTAGCGCCTGTCTGGCACATGTAGGACAGCGGGTGCTTCTCGTGGACATTGATCCGCAGGGCAATGCTACCAGCGGGGCGGGCATTGAAAAAGGGGACGTTGAAAAGTGCGTTTATAACGTTCTCGTTGAAGACACAGATATTCGTGATATTGTCCGGGGAACAGCCTTGGAACAACTGGACGTAGTACCTGCCACCATCCAGCTTTCCGGGGCAGAAATTGAACTGGTCTCCACTATTTCCCGGGAAATCAGGCTGAAAAATGCATTGGAGGATGTGGCGGCGCAGTACGACTACATAATAATCGATTGCCCTCCCTCCCTTGGGCTTTTAACGATCAACGCGCTTTCCGCTTCGGATTCGATTTTAATCCCTGTGCAGTGCGAGTACTACGCCCTCGAAGGATTGAGCCAGCTGCTCAATACCGTCCGGCTTGTGCAAAAGCACTTAAACCATGATCTGGAAATCGAAGGAGTCCTGCTTACAATGCTCGACGCAAGGACCAATCTCGGATTCCAGGTTATAGAAGAAGTAAAAAAATATTTTCAGGAAAAAGTATTCGAAACGATTATTCCCCGGAATATACGTCTTGGGGAAGCTCCAAGCCACGGTCTTCCAATTATTATGTACGACGCAAAGTCTAAGGGTGCCGAGGTCTATTTAGAATTAGCAAAGGAAGTGGTTGCTGGTGGCCAAAGGTCTAGGTAGAGGATTGAACGCTTTTTTCCCGGAAGAAACAGGCGGCAACGAAGATCAAATCACTGCCGTACCAATACAGGAATTACGGCCGAACCCTTATCAGCCGAGAAAACGATTTGAAGAAGAAGCGATTGAAGAGCTGAAGCAATCTGTGGCGGAGTTCGGTGTTTTGCAGCCAATTCTCGTTCGCAAAAGTATTAAAGGGTACGATATTGTTACGGGAGAGCGGCGGTTCCGTGCTGCCTCAGCGGCAGGCCTAAAAGAAATTCCGGCGATTGTAAAGGATTTAAGCGATGAGCGGATGATGGAAGTCGCGTTAATTGAAAATCTGCAGCGGGAAGATCTGAATCCATTAGAAGAAGCCCATGCGTATCAGCGTCTGGTGGAATCACTCGACATTACTCAGGATGAACTGTCCAAGCGGCTCGGAAAGAGCAGACCGCACATTGCCAATTATATCCGACTTCTGCAGCTGCCGGCAGAAGTGCAAAAGCTCGTTGAGACCAAGGAGATTTCCATGGGACATGCCAGAACGCTTCTTGGATTGAAAAAGAAAGAGCTGGCGGTGAAGGTAAGCGAACAGATTGTTAAACAGGCACTCAATGTCAGGCAGACGGAAGCACTTGTTCAGCAGATGAACGAGGGTGTTCCACGTGAAACAAAGCCAAAACAGCCGGCCTCTCCTTTCCTTGAACAAAAAGCTGAGGAACTCCAATCATATTTTGGTACCTCCGTTTCTATTCAGCAGGGAAAAAACAAAGGAAAGATTGAAATCGAATTCTTTTCGGATGAGGACCTGGATCGGATTCTTCAGCTTCTGAGTGAAGAAAAAGAATAAGGAAAGGGCTTCCGGTTTTACCCGGGAGTCCTTTCTATTTTGCATGGCTTAAAAGGCGGAGGGTAGGACGAAGTATCAGGCGTAGGAGGAATGGCGTTCAAGTACTACCATGGGATGCCCGTCGGAAAGGCTGAATGTGCGGGAAATGACAAATCCAAATGAATGGTAAAGATCGATCGCCGGCTGGTTTTTTTCGCTTGTATAAGCGTAAATTAAAGTATCCAGATGGTGATTTAATAGATATTTCAGCAAATAAGAGGCAAAGCCCCTCCGGAAAAAATCCGGGTGGACGACGAGTCTTGTGATTTGCAGCTTTTTTTCCTGGTATTCATAAGCAATAAAAGCGCAAAGCTCCCCCTCCACAAAGTAACCAACAAAGGTTTCCTTCGATGCCCGGATAGCTTCCACCGTTTCATTTAGAGCAGGGATATCAAAATTGTCTATAAGCACAGCTTCTGTATGGTAGGATTGCTGCTGCAGAGCAAGTATACTTTTAGCGGTATTGTATTTATGATTAGGTAAAAGGACGATCATTATAATCTCTCCTTAAAATGAAAGGGCAGAAAAAACGATAAAAGACATCAGCTATGTAACCTTTGCCTTTTAGGGCAAGCCCGCTCCAGTTCATTTTATAGTAAAATATTTAAAGCCAGCCCAAAAGGCACAAAAATCAATAGCCAAAAGCACAGGATGAAGAGACTCACCGTTGCTTCCGGCATTTGGACTGCACTTATCAGCGTATCCACAAAGGATTTCAAAAGAATATACAGAGAGAAATAAAGAAACAAATGGGAAAAGGGAGCGGACATTTATGGTGCTGACAGGAACATTGGTCAACGGAGTGACTATTATTATTGGATCATTAATGGGGTTATTGTTTCACCGTATACCGGAAAGAATGAAAACAACCATTATGCAGGCGTTGGCGCTGGCGGTTGTTCTTCTTGGCATTCAGATGGGACTGCAGACAGAACAATTTTTAATTGTCGTGGGCAGTCTGGTAACTGGAGCCTGGGCAGGAGAGCGCCTGCGAATCGAAGATGGTCTGGAGTCGGTCGGCCAGTGGGTGGAAAAACGAATGGGAAACAGCGGTACAGAGAACACAGTAGCCAAAGGTTTTGTAACTGCCACGCTGGTATATGTGGTGGGAGCTATGGCAGTGCTTGGAGCAATGGACAGCGGGCTGCGCCAGGAGCACGATGTGTTATTTACAAAATCAATGCTGGACGGATTTTCAGCGCTTATTTTTACAACGACGATGGGGATCGGGGTGTTATTTTCGTTTATCCCAGTCGTTATTTACCAGGGATCCATTGCCCTTTTTGCCGTCCAAATTGATAGGCTGGTGCCGCAGGAGGCCATGGATACCTTTATTACTGAAATGACGGCTACCGGCGGCGTGATGATTATTGCTATCGGCTTAAAGCTGGCAGGTCTTTTAGAAATCCGGGTGGCAAATCTACTTCCGGCGATACCGATGGTGGCTTTTTTTGTGTTTATTATCCGTCTGTTCGGCGGATGAAGCCTCCCGAAGGAAGCGGACATGGTCGTCCTCGTTATGGAAAGTTAACGGAGGGGTGGTGGCTTCTTCCTCCTTCAGGACATGCTGCGTTGAGATTGACCGGTCGGCAAGAAGGAAGCTTTCTGCTATTAAAGAAGCCATTGTGTCGATAGTATACAACCTGGTATTTTGCAGTACGAAGTATTCCATCATTCCGCTGACATTCACTATGCCGTTAATATGCATATCTCCAACCATTGGAAGCTTCTTTTTCATGGCAGCTCCCGGAGTTACTCCTCCTTCATTCAAAGTAACTTTCCCTACATTCTGAAGATAACCAAGACAGGCGTCTACAGCGATAATAAAAGCATGCGGATGCTCTGCGGCAATGATCGAAAGCGTTTCTTCTAAATTAACAGCATGTACCGGGTACTGGAGAGTGCCGTATATATAAAAGTTTTCCAGTTGCTTTTCAAGAAGCTTGCTTCCGGTTAAAGGCCCTAGAGAATCTCCGGTGGAGCGGTCTGTGCCAATACAGACCAGGATGATATCTTCATCTGTGACACGCTCCCGGATGTGACCGGTCAGGCAGTCCGCCAGCTCTCCAGCACTTCCGGGCTCATCCATGCTGACGTGGCAGTGAGTACGGTAGGCTTCACGTGAAACAGCTTTTTTCCCCATAGCAGATAACTCCTTTCCAGAATTCTCCCCAAAAATAATTGTATTAGCCTACTATACCCGCGTTTGGGTAAAAATAACTGTCGTATTTAAGCAAAAGCCGCCCCGGACAGAAAGATGAGAGTTTAATTGAGGTTTTTGACGGATTACGATAGGATAAAAAGTACCGAATCGTTCAGGTGAGATGAGAAGAAAGGAGAAAACGGGCCTTATGGTGGAAAAGCAGCCTTTTGATATCAATAGTATTGTGGAAATGAAAAAGCAGCATCCTTGTGGAGAAAATCGCTGGAGAATTATCCGGATGGGCGCCGATATCCGGATTAAGTGCGAAGGGTGCGGACATAGCGTGATGCTTCCGAGAAAAGAATTCAGTAAAAAGGTGAAAAAGGTGCTCGAATAATTCCGGTAAAGCTGCTCTTGTTGTCGCAAAAGTGAAATTATACTATACTCAAAGCAATATACTAACGATAAAGAGTTGCTTTTAAGGACAGCTGCGGTTGTCCTCTTTGTTATGTTTAGAGAAATATTAATTGAAAGAAAGAAGGAAATAATAAATGGCTTTAACTACAGGTATAGTCGGACTTCCGAACGTCGGGAAGTCAACATTGTTCAACGCGATCACTCAGGCGGGAGCGGAGTCTGCCAACTATCCGTTCTGCACAATTGACCCGAACGTAGGTATTGTGGAAGTGCCGGACAGCAGGCTCGAACAGTTAACAAATATGTTTCAGCCGAAAAAAACGATTCCTACCGCATTCGAATTTACAGACATTGCCGGCATTGTTGAAGGAGCGAGTAAAGGAGAAGGCCTGGGAAATAAATTCCTTTCGCATATCCGCGAAGTGGACGCTATTTCCCACGTGGTACGCTGCTTTGACAGTGATGACGTGACTCACGTCTCGGGGAAAATAGATCCGATCCATGATATCGAAGTAATTAACCTGGAACTGATTCTTGCAGACCTTGAGACGGCAGAAAAGCGGATCGATAAAGTAGCAAAGCTTGCCAAATCCAAGGATAAAGATGCAATGCAGGAGCATGCAGTACTCGAAAAGATTGTCGAAGCACTGAAAGAAGAACAGCCCGTGCGCAGCCTGGAATGGACTGAGGAAGAGCTGAAAATCGTTAAAGGCTTCCAGCTTCTCACGATGAAGCCGGTATTATACGTCGCCAACGTCAGCGAAGATGACTTAATGGAAGAAGAAGACAATGAGCACGTCTCCCGTGTCAAAGAATTTGCAGCAGCTGAAGGTGCGGGCGTTGTAGTTATCTCGGGGAAAATTGAAGAAGAACTCGCGGAGCTTGAAGGAGAAGAAAAAAATGAATTTCTTCAGGATCTCGGCATTGAAGAGCCGGGGCTTGACCAGCTGATCCGGGAAGCTTATTCCCTGCTTGGCCTGCAGACGTATTTTACTGCAGGTGAACCGGAAGTAAGGGCCTGGACGATCCGCAAAAATACAAAAGCTCCCCAGGCTGCCGGTGTAATCCACAGTGATTTTGAGAAAGGCTTTATCCGTGCCGAGGTTGTCGGATACGAAGACCTGATGCAGGCAGGTGCAATGAATAGCGCCAAAGAAGCAGGCAAGGTAAGGCTTGAAGGCAAGGAATATATCGTTAAGGACGGCGACGTTGTTCATTTCCGCTTTAACGTTTAATTTTTCCTCCGGGAATATTGTAAAATGCAATTCAAGCTGATATAATTTTAACTTGCGAGTTAAAAACGGATAAGCGTTTTTTGCTCCTTGTTCTTTTCCACCGGAGAAGAGCCGAAGACCAAAAGGAGGTGACGCAGCATGCGGAATTATGAAGTACTTTACATTATCAGCCCGAATGTTGACGAAGATGGTGTCAAAAACACAATCGAACGGTACAACAAAATCTTAACGGATAACGGCGCTGAAATTGAAAAAGTAGACGAAGTAGGAAAAAAACGTCTCGCATACGAAATCAATGATTTTCGTGACGGGTATTACGTTGTAACCTACATTAAAGGCACCGCGGACGCTACCAACGAATTTGACCGTCTGGTTAAAATCGATGATAACGTAATCCGCCACTTAGTTGTTCGTAACGACGACTAATTTCATTAACAATCAGGAGGGGTTTAAATGATAAATCGTGTCGTGTTAGTCGGTCGGCTGACCGCGGACCCTGATCTGCGTTATACCCCGAACGGCGTAGCAGTCGCTAACTTTCGCATTGCGGTAAATCGTCCATTTACCAACCAGCAGGGCGAACGGGAAGCAGACTTTCTTAACTGCGTCATTTGGCGGAAGCAGGCAGAAAATGTGGCCAATTACTTGAAAAAAGGCAGCCTGGCCGGTGTGGATGGACGTATGCAGAGCCGGAGCTATGAAAACCAGGAAGGCCGTCGTGTAACGGTAGTAGAAGTTCAGGCGGAGAGCGTGCAGTTCCTTGAACCGCGCGGAGCGTCCGGAGGCGGAGGTTCTTCGCAGGGAAGCGGCTATTCTCAACAGCAGAGCAGCCAGAGCTCAGGTTCAGGCCAGCAAAATCGCGATTCGTCTAATTTAAACGATGATCCGTTTTCGGATAACGGGCAGCCAATCGACATTTCAGATGACGATTTGCCATTCTAAAACCCCTGAGAGCATAAACAATCTTTTATAAAGGAGGATAAACAATGGCAGCAGCAGCACGTCGTAGAGGAAAAAGACGGAAAGTTTGTTACTTCACAGTAAACAAAATTACTCATATCGATTACAAAGATACTGAACTCTTGAAGAAGTTTATTTCAGAAAGAGGGAAGATTCTTCCACGCCGCGTAACTGGTACGAGTGCGAAATATCAGCGTAAGCTGACCCGCGCTATCAAGCGTTCCCGTCACGTAGCATTGCTTCCTTTTGTGCGCGAGCAGTAAAGGAAACATTTAAACACCCTTTTCCAGGCCTTATGCCCGGGGAAGGGTGTTTTATTGTATGGAAACTGGCTGTATGTTTAGGCCGCTCCCTCCCCGGGGTATAAATGAAGTAATTGTTAAAGCGTTTTATATACTGGGAAGGAGGTTTTCATATGGACGTTCAGTCTTATATTACAAAAATTAATAAACAGCTTGAAGAATTGAAGCAGGATGATATTCAAGCCGCAGAGGAAAACATAGAAGCAGAGGTTCCAAACGAATCTTCCTTCAAGCTGCCGAATGAAGAATAAATAAAAGCCCGGCTGCAGATAAATAAACGAAATAAGGCGCTGACGTAAGTCAGCGTTTTTTAGATATGTACAGCCTTTGACTATTCGGCTGTTCGTCTTTCTTTTTAAAAGGGAATAAGCTAAAATGAACGAATGGAATTTCCATGAGTACGAAGAGATAAAGGCAGCACTGGGATAATGTGGGAGTGAAAGCAATTGGGCGGCTGCTGTACATTTATTTGACTGCCTTTGTAAATGAGGTGAACGTGAAGTGAAAAATGCTAGAAGTGTCGCAGAAGCAGCCGTCTTTAGCGCTATTTTCCTGGTGCTGGTACTGCTGCTGATCTTTGTGCCGGTCGTCGGAAGTATATTAACGATAGCGATGCCGCTTCCGTTTATTATTTTTGTGGCAAGAAACGGATGGAAGCCGGGCATTTTTATGTTTATCGTCTGTGCGCTGCTTGCGACTTTGTTTACGGGTGGTATTGGTTTTCCGACTGCTTTGATTTTCGGTCTTGGGGGCATTGCAGCAGGTGCGCTTATTCATCAAAAGAAGCCGGCTTTTGCCGTTTTTGCTGCAGGGACTGTGGCTTATATCATCGGCCTGGTTTTATTTTATTTAAGTTCGGTTCTTTTGTTTAATATTGATCCGATCCAATTGATCCAGCAAACACTGAATGAATCTATTGCCCAGGCGAGAAGCATGATGGAGAGTATCGATCAGAATACCTCAAATCTGGATGCCTTAGCAGAGATGGTTACACTGATTCAATACATCGGTCCGGTGCTCCTTATTGGCACAGGCATTATTCTTTCATTTATAACCCAGGTGTTCGCTCATGTTATTTTGAAGCGTGTCCGGATGGATTACCAGCAGTTTCCGGCTTTTCGAAACTGGAATTTTCCGAGGTCTCTCATATGGTATTATTTGACCGGTTCCATATTTATTTTGATTGGGCTTGAAGAAGGCACGGCTATGTATATTGTTGTTATGAATCTTTTTCCTCTTTTGGAGCTGGCTGTGGCGATTCAGGGCTTTACCGTGATCTTTTATTTCCTGCATGCTAAATCCTATCCGAAATACTACGGGGTTCTCATTATCGTCGGGAGTATATTATTATCAACAATAGCATTATTTTTGGCCCGCATTTTAGGTATAATAGATTTAGGTTTAAACTTGAAGCAACGCATTCAAACCGACACGAAGTAGGGGTTGAGTTACATGCCGAAGTTTTTAATACGGCGGTGGTACGGCTATCATATCGTCGGATTGTTCATACTAGCCGGAATAGCACTTGCCTTTCTCACCTGGTTTCAATGGGAAATAGGGGCTGTAGGATTTGTCCTGCTTGGAGCTTTGGCTATTTATGTTATCCAGGCGGAGCGTTCATTTGAAAAAGAGCTTGAACGGTATATATCTACGCTGACCCACCGTGTGAACAAGGCGGGGGAAGAGGCAGTAACCGAAATGCCTATCGGCATACTGTTATATGATAAGAATTATCAGATACAGTGGGCGAACCCCTTCATTCTTTCCTACCTGCCGAAGGAGTTCATGGGAAAACCGATCAGTACTGTATCTGAACGTCTGGCTGCAGCGATTAAGCAGGGGGAAAGCGAAATACATTTAACGATGAGAAATCGTCATTATACCGTTTATATTCACCGCGAAGAACGGCTGCTGTATTTTTTTGATATGACTGAAACGACGGATATTCAGGCGATGTATCAAAAAGAAAAATCAGTTGTGGCGTTTATTTATTTGGATAATTTCACTGAAGTTACCCAGGGCATGGACGATCAGACAAGAAGCCGGCTGATGAGTCATGTGACTACCGCTTTGAATGAGTGGGCGGGGGATCATGACATTTTACTGCGCAGCATCGCTGTAGACCGGTTTATTGCTATCATGAATCAGGACGCCCTTGATCATCTTGAGCAGACAAAGTTTGAGCTGCTCGATTACGTACGTGATATTACGAGTAAAGAGAAGGTGACCATCACCCTTAGCATCGGCATCGGTTCGGGCGAGCCCTCCCTGCAGGAGCTTGGTTCCCTGGCCCAGTCCAGTCTCGATCTCGCACTCGGACGTGGAGGCGATCAGGTAGCCATCAAGGACGCGAACGGAAAGGTGCGTTTTTACGGGGGAAAGTCCAATGCGGTCGAAAAGCGTACCCGGGTGCGCGCCAGAGTTATTTCCCATGCACTGCGTGATTTTGTTCTCGAAAGCGACCAGGTCATTGTGATGGGCCATAAAAATCCGGATATGGATGCTATTGGTGCTGCGATTGGCGTGCTTAAAATCGCTGAGGTAAATAATACAGATGCGTATGTTGTCGTAGATCCGGATGAAATTAATCCGGATGTGAAAAAGCTGATGGAAGAAATCGAAAACCATGAATACCTTTGGTCTCAATTTATTACGCCGTCAGAAGCAATGGATGAAGTGACGAAGCACACGCTGCTCGTTGTTGTGGATACACACAAACCCTCCATGGTTATCGAGCCGCGGCTGATTGACCGCGTGAACCGTACGATTGTTCTTGATCACCACCGCCGGGGAGAAGAGTTCATTGAAGATCCGGTGCTTGTATATATGGAACCGTACGCTTCATCCACAGCCGAGCTTGTAACAGAGCTTCTGGAGTATCAGCCGAAAAAGCTCAGTATGGATGTGCTTGAAGCAACGGCGATGCTTGCAGGCATTATTGTGGATACGAAAAGCTTCGCCATCCGAACCGGATCTAGAACGTTCGATGCAGCCTCATTTTTAAAAATGCACGGTGCCGACACGACTATGGTGCAGATGCTCTTAAAAGAAGATCTCGATCAATACGTGGAGCGGTCGCATCTTATCGAGCGGGCGGAGGTCTACCGTGACGGCATGGCTGTTGCCGCCGCTGCGGAAGATGAAATGTACGGCCAGATTTTAATCGCTCAGGCAGCAGATACCCTGCTTACGATGAACGATATCAAAGGTTCATTTGTGATATCTAAGCGTCAGGATGATAAAATTAGTATCAGCGCCCGTTCGCTTGGTGAAGTGAACGTGCAGTTAATAATGGAAGCTTTAGGCGGAGGCGGTCATTTAACGAATGCGGCAACGCAGCTGACCGATACTACGATTGAAGAAGCGGAAAAACGCCTGAAGCAGGCCATTGATGAATATTTGCAAGGGGGCACATCCGAATGAAAGTCATACTGAAACAAGACGTAAAAGGCCAGGGGAAAAAAGGTGAAGTTGCAGACGTATCCGAAGGGTACGCCAGAAACTATTTATTAAAGAAGGACCTTGCTGTAGAAGCGAGCAAAGGCAATCTGCGGGACCTGGAAGCTACGCAGAAAAAACAAAAAGAACGTGAGCAGGAAGAGCTTGAGCAGGCGAAGAAGTTTAAGGAGCAGCTCGAAACAACAGACGTAGAGCTTACTGCCAAAGCAGGAGAAGGCGGTCGTTTGTTCGGAGCGGTTTCTACAAAACAGATTGCGGAAAAGCTGAAAAGCATGAACATGAAAGTGGATAAACGTAAAATAGAAATTGACCAGCCAATTCGTTCACTTGGCTATACTAAAGTACCAATCAAGATTCATCCTGAAGTCACAGCTGTCGTAAACGTACACGTGACGGAAGAGTAACAGCTGCGTGGATGAATAAAGAGCCTGTTTCCCCGTCATAAACAGAGGGTAAGAACCAGGCTCTTTTTTTCAACACGTTCTATAGAGGTGAAAGCAATGAATGATATTTTCACAGAACGGGTCCCCCCGCAGAATATTGAAGCAGAACAGGCTGTTTTAGGTGCTGTCTTTTTAGAGGGCGAAGCACTCATTACTGCCACGGAGCATTTGATGCCGGAAGATTTCTATCGTCAGTCGCATCAGCGTATTTTTAATACGATGATTGAGCTGTCTGAACGGGGAGAGCCGGTTGATCTTATTACGGTCAGCACGGAACTGCAGGCAAAACAGGTGCTCGAAGAAATCGGCGGTCTTTCTTATCTTACCGATCTGGCAAATGCTGTACCGACAGCGGCCAACGTTGGTTATTACAGTCAGGGCGTATACAGTAAGTCCCTGCTGCGGCGGCTGATACGTGCGGCAACTAACATAGTGAATGAAGGCTACAGCGGAGAACATGATGTAGAGGAAGTACTTAACGAAGCTGAAAAGACTATAATGGAAGTATCGCAGGAGCGTCGTTCGTCTGCCTTCGTTTCCATCAAAGATGTACTCATTGAAACATATGACAATATTGAAATGCTGCAGAACCGGGAAAATGACGTAACCGGAATTGCGAGCGGCTTTGCCGAGCTCGATCATATGACTGCCGGATTTCAGCGCAGTGACCTGGTGATTGTGGCTGCGAGGCCTTCGATGGGGAAAACGGCCTTTGCCTTAAACATTGCCCAGAACATTGCAACAAAAACCGAGGAAAATGTGGCTATTTTCAGCCTGGAGATGGGTGCTGCCCAGCTTGTGCAGCGGATGCTCTGTGCAGAGGGAAACATTGATGCTAACCGTCTTCGTACCGGTGCGCTTCAGGAAGAGGACTGGGAAAAGCTGACGATGGCGATGGGGAGCTTATCTTCAGCCGGTATTTTTATTGATGATTCCCCGGGCATACGGGTAAACGATATACGTGCGAAATGCCTCCGTTTGAAGCAGGAACGGGGTATTGGAATGATTCTGATTGACTATCTGCAGCTGATCCAGGGAAGCAGCAGAGGCGGGGAAAGCCGCCAGCAGGAAGTTTCGGAAATCTCCCGAAATTTAAAAGCTCTTGCGCGTGAACTTGAGGTCCCTGTAATTGCGCTCTCCCAGCTTTCCCGCGGGGTGGAATCCAGGCAGGATAAACGCCCGATGATGTCTGATTTAAGGGAATCCGGAAGTATTGAGCAGGATGCAGATATTGTATCGTTTTTATACCGTGATGATTACTATGATCAGGAATCCGAAAACCAGAATATCATTGAAATTATTATTGCCAAACAGCGTAACGGGCCGGTTGGTACGGCCGAGCTCGCTTTTATTAAAGAATATAATAAATTCGTTAATTTGGACCGGCGACACGACGATAATCAGATCCCGCCCGGAGCTTAGACTCCGGGCTTTTTGTATAAGCGAACAAATTAAGCAAATAAAACTTTTAATGTTCGTGTTTTATTGACTTTGTGTGCCGTGGTTGATAGACTATCTAAGGGATTTTCTCCATAATAAAATAAGAATATGAAAACTTTAGATGAAGCCAAGTGAACGTTATTGGATAAGCAAGAAAAATATGCCTAAGGTGCCGGCAGGAGAGATTGTGGAGGTGGACGCTGTGTCGTCAATAGTAATTGTAGGAACTCAGTGGGGAGACGAAGGAAAAGGAAAAGTAACGGATTACTTATCAGAAAATGCGGAGGTTGTGGCCCGTTACCAGGGTGGAAATAACGCTGGTCATACGATTGTCTTCGGAGGAACTAAATACAAGCTTCATTTAATTCCGTCCGGAATTTTTTATGATAATAAAACATGTGTCATCGGAAACGGAATGGTTATTGATCCGAAAGCGCTCGTTGAAGAGCTGGAATATCTGCATGAGCGCGGCGTTGATACAAGCAACCTGCGTATCAGCAACCGTGCCCACGTTATTCTTCCTTACCATCTGCGTCTCGATGCCGTGGAAGAAGACAGCAAAGGCACAAATAAAATTGGAACGACCCGTAAAGGCATTGGCCCGGCTTATATGGATAAAGCTGCCCGCGTAGGCATCCGTATTGCTGACCTTCTGGATAAAGATGAATTCCGGGAAAAACTGTCGCGGAATTTGAAAGAAAAGAACCGTCTGCTCGAAAGAATGTATGACGCAGAAGGGTTTGAGCTTGAAGATATTCTGGATGAATACTATGAGTATGGCCAGTTCTTTGCGAAGTATGTCTGTGATACATCGGTAGAGTTGAATGAAGCGATCGATAAAGGCCGCCGGGTGCTGTTTGAAGGTGCGCAGGGCGTGATGCTTGATATCGACCAGGGCACGTATCCCTTTGTCACTTCCTCAAATCCTATCGCCGGCGGCGTAACTAACGGTTCGGGAGTAGGACCGTCCAAAATTCAGCACGTGGTGGGCGTTTCCAAAGCATACACGACCCGCGTTGGCGACGGCCCGTTTCCAACAGAGCTGTCTGACGAAACCGGGGACCAGATTCGTGAAGTCGGAAACGAATACGGGACCACTACCGGCCGGCCCCGCCGTGTCGGCTGGTTCGACAGCGTAGTCGTGCGTCATGCCCGCAGGGTGAGTGGGATCACCGATTTATCTTTAAATTCCATTGATGTTTTGACCGGTATTGAAACGCTCAAAATATGCAAGGCCTATAAGTACCGGGGAGAGATTATGGAAGAATTCCCTGCGAGCCTGAAGGTACTTGCAGAGTGCGAGCCGATTTATGAAGAGCTGCCGGGCTGGACAGAAGACATCACCGGTGCTTCGTCGCTCGGGGATCTTCCGGTAAATGCCCGTCATTACATTGAACGTATTTCCCAGCTGACCAACATTCCTATCAGCATTTTCTCAGTAGGCCCGGACCGGAATCAGACAAATATGGTCCGCGGTGTATGGGCTATCCAATAAAAACCACTAAGCATCTGCCATAGAGGCGGATGCTTTTTTCAACGAATCACTTTTTTCATGCAAAACTAGTTGAAATTGCATCTGTGACGTGATAATATTACTCATGTTGTCGTTATCCACAGCGACAATTTCTTCATATTAGGAGCCATTAGCTCAGTTGGTAGAGCATCTGACTTTTAATCAGAGGGTCGGAGGTTCGAATCCTCCATGGCTCACCATGAAAGGCCCGTTGGTCAAGTGGTTAAGACACCGCCCTTTCACGGCGGTAACACGGGTTCGAATCCCGTACGGGTCACCATTTTCTTATCAAGCAGAAAATGAACATCACTGAAACAAACGATAAGATTCGCAGTGTATTCCCCCTTACTCATTTTTGGAAAGAAGACACCAGAAGGTTGAGTTTGCCAGGGAGAGAGCAAAGGAACGTACAAAGCGTACGTGACTGCAGCGAACGAAAGCAGCAGACGATAAGATTCGCAGTGTATTCTTTTTAAAAAGGGCCTGTGGTGTAGTGGTTAACATGCCTGCCTGTCACGCAGGAGATCGCGGGTTCAAATCCCGTCAGGCCCGCCATTTTATTTTCTGATTTACTCATGGCCAGGCAGCTCAGTCGGTAGAGCAACAAGCGATACTTCTCCGAATGTTCTGCGAGTTGTCCGTCCCGAATTGCTTCATCGAATAAGCAAAGAATGAGGGTAAGGACAGTAGCCCTGGAAGCAAGAGCAGTATCTAAGCAAAATTATTTTTTTAGCATGGCTCGATAGCTCAGTCGGTAGAGCAGTGGACTGAAAATCCTCGTGTCGGCGGTTCGATTCCGTCTCGAGCCACCATTTTTATAAAATAACCAGCGCCTGGACATTGACGTCCAGGCGCTTTTTTCACAGGCTTTCGGCCTCGATAGGAACAGATAAAGAGCTGTGTTACAATGTGAAAGAGAATTGTAATCCTCTTAAATATTTTGCAATAAACATAAAGAGGCATACCTTTGCAGGATGTTACTACACATAGATGATTGAATTTATGCCTTTTCACATTTGAGGAATGGAGCGGTGGGAACATGGATGAGAAAATATTAGTAGTCGATGATGAACAGCCAATTGCTGATATATTAGAATTTAATCTTCAAAAAGAAGGGTTTCAGGTTGTTTGTGCATATGACGGCGACGAAGCTTTAGAAAAGGTGGATAATTTCGGTCCGGATCTGATTCTTCTTGACGTCATGCTTCCAAACAAGGACGGCATGGAAGTATGCAGAGAAGTCCGGAAGCGGTTTGATATGCCCATCATCATGTTAACTGCTAAAGACGGGGAAATCGATAAGGTGCTCGGTCTTGAACTTGGAGCAGATGACTATGTAACCAAACCGTTCAGCAACCGGGAGCTTCTGGCCAGAGTTAAAGCCAATCTTCGCAGGAAGCAGCCGGCAGCAGAAGAAGGCAGCACCGAGCCGCAGAATGCTATAAAAATCGGTGACCTTCTCGTAGACCCGGATGCTTATTTAGTAACAAAACGTGGGGAGCCGATAGACCTTACGCATCGGGAGTTTGAACTGGTTCTTTACCTTGGCCGCCATATCGGCCAGGTAATGACAAGAGAGCATCTTCTGCAGGCCGTGTGGGGCTATGATTACTTTGGGGACGTACGTACCGTGGACGTAACGGTGCGCCGTTTAAGAGAGAAAGTAGAAGACAATCCGAGCTTCCCTGAGTGGATTGTGACAAGACGTGGTGTTGGATACTACTTAAAACATCCAGAACAGGAGAAGTAATGTATGAAGATTATCGATTTTTTCAAATCGATTCATTTTAAACTCATTTTGATCTTCGTGCTGCTGATTTTTGTAGCGATGCAGTTCATTACCGTATTTTTCACGAGCGCTCTTGAAGACACGCTCGTGGAAAATTTTAATGATACGCTCGCCGAGCAGACCGATCTTCTGGAGTATAATGTGCAGGAAGAACTGACACAGAGTCGAGGAGAAGACGATAATACGGTTCAGGAGGATATCGACAGTTTATTAAGCCAATTTGCCAATTCAGGAGCAAATAATGATCCGGGACAGTCGAGTCCGGAAGCCAGGGTGATCGGCTCCAATCAGATTATTTTAGGCACGTCGAATATAAACGAGCAGGATATCGTCAATAACCAATCGAACGATGACCTTGTGCAGCGGGCGTTATTAGGGAATACGCTTGAAGAAGTGCGCTGGGACGCCGACAGCGGCCACAGGGTCAGCTTAATTGTGCGGCCGATCGAAGAAGACGGAGAAATTCTGGGTGTATTGTACGTGCGTTCCGACATGTCGAGCGTATACAGCCTGGTAAATGACATCAGCAGTATTTTAATTGCAGCGAGCATTATTGTGCTGATTTTAAACGCCATCCTTGGTATTTTGCTAGCCCGCACGATTACAAGACCTATCGCGGACATGCAGCGCCAGGCTAAAATTATGGGGGAAGGAGACTTTTCCCGCAGAGTCCGCGTGTACGGCAACGATGAAATCGGGCAGCTGGCCCATTCCTTTAACCAGCTGACGCTGAAACTAAAAGAGAGCCAGGCAAGCACCGAGGATGAAAGGAAGAAATTAAGCTCGGTTTTGACCCATATGACAGACGGGGTTATAGCCACTGATGAACTCGGGCGCATCATTTTGATGAACAAACGCGCTGAGCAGCTGTTAAACAAAAACAGCGACGAAATGGAAGGCACGTACATTACAGAAGCTCTGCATTTGTCTGAGACGCTGACATCGAGTGATCTGTATGATTATAATGAAGCGATTATGCTGGATTTCAGCAGCGAGGAACAGGATTTTCTGCTGCAGGCCAACTTTTCCATCGTGCGAAACGAAGACGGACCGGTTACTGGTCTGATTACCGTGCTTCATGATGTCACGGAGCAGGAAAAGATCGAAAGAGAGCGCCGGGAATTTGTATCAAATGTTTCTCACGAATTAAGAACTCCGCTGACTACGCTGAAGAGCTACATGGAAGCTCTCGAAGACGGAGCGATGCAGGATGAAAATCTGGGACCCCGCTTTTTACAGGTGACCCAGAACGAAACGGACCGAATGATCCGGCTCGTGAACGACCTGCTTCAGCTTTCGCGGATGGACAGTGACGAAATCAGCCTGGACTTTTTTACTGTGGACCTGTCTGAAATGATTAATCAGGTGATTGAACGCTTTGAAATGATTAACAAGGATAAAAATATTGCTTTCTATAAAGAAGTCCCTTCCTACCCGGTATACGTAGATATGGACAAAGACAGGATTTATCAAGTCTTTGATAACGTGCTTTCAAATGCCGTGAAGTACTCGCCGGATGGCGGGGAAATCAGTGTGCAGATGTTTACTCGTGCCGATGCTGTAGACGTGGAAATCAGCGATCAGGGTGTAGGCATTCCAAAAGAAAGCCAGCACCGTATTTTTGACCGGTTTTACCGGGTGGATAAAGCGAGAGCGAGAAACCTCGGGGGCACCGGACTGGGTCTTGCGATTGCCAAGGAATTTATCCATGCGCACGGCGGAAGAATTGCGGCTGACAGTGAATGGAAAAAAGGAACCACTATATTAATTACGCTGCCATATTCAGTGATTAATAAAGCGGAGGCTGGATCATGAAAGAAACAATCAAATCCTGGGTGTTAACGATTTTAGTAATAGGCAGTCTGCTTCTTACCTGGCAGAACTGGTCGTTTCAGCCCGAATATGATAGCGTCAATTCCTCTGAAACCGTACAGGAAACGACAGAAATAGCAGAGACCCGGGAAGCAGGTGAAATCGTCCGGCCGAATCAGGGAGTAGTGCGTTCAAATGGCAGAAGTGTTCTCATGACCGAGGACCAGGCTTCAACTGACCTGGACAAAGCCTTCCGGCAGCTCGAAGAGGCAAGCATCACAGAAACATCAGCGACTGACCTGGAGCATGATGAGCTGTACGAAAACGTCTCTTCAGCAGAATATTCGATGGAGCTTGTATTTCCGTCGTCGGTATCGTGGTCGATGATCAATGAACTGTTCAGCTTTGAGGATGAAAGCGATGAAGCATCCAGCATCCTGGATGGCTCGATTGACCGGATTATATTAACAGCTTCACCGGCAAGTGAAGAACTGAACGCTGCGTTTGTTTCCTACGATCAGGGTGTAGTTGTAAACAGCAACACCAGCCTGGATAAAAGCGATGTGGAGCACGAACGGTATCTCTCGGAATACGAAAACATGCTTACTTACAGTGCTGATGAAAACGGGTATGAAAAGCATATTTATATTCCCGAAGATCCGGGATCCCGGACGAATTATACCTATGCTTCCACGAGTTTATCAGCCAACAGCTTTCAGCAGGTGTTGCTGCCGGAAGGAAATGGACAAAACCTTCAGACGTACAACTATGATTCATCAGAAGTCATCACAGACGGCACGAGAGAGCTGCGGATTAATAATGCCGGGGATTACCTTCGTTATGCCAACCCAACCTATTCGGAGCAGACAGACGGTAATGATACAAGCAGCCTTGTTTCTTCCTTTGAGTTCGTGAACAATCATGCCGGCTGGTCGGATAATTACCAGTATTATGATTCCACCACCCTGGACGGAGAAACAACGGTTACCTTCAGAATGAATAAAGGCGGTCTGCCAGTCTTCCGGGACTCCAATGGCAGTGATTTTGCTTCCATTCAGGTGTCGAATGTAGGCACGCAGACAAGTGGGTATTCCCGGCCGCTGTTTGATTTGGAAAATAACCCGGTCAGGACCGGGGCTGCTGGTGTCTCCACCGATCTTCCCACCGGGGAAGAAACGCTCGATGCTGTACAGGAGCAGTGCAGTTCTTCGCTGATTGAAGATATACAAATCGGCTACAGCATTTCAAGAAACGGGGAAAATTCCGGCTATTATGACATGGAGCCCGGGTGGTTTGTCCGCTGCGATGGCAGCTGGTCTCCAGTGGATTTTGGCGGAGACGATAACGAAGAAGGAGGAGAATAAGATGGACTGGGCGAGAACAAAGACCATTTTTATTATTGTTTTCCTGCTTCTTAATACATTTTTGCTTTCGAGTTATTTAGAACAGCAGACCAATTACCAGGAAAGCTCTGCCTCCCAGACAGGCGGTGAGGAATCAGAACAGCGGCTCTATGGGTATCCAGAGGATGATCTGCCGGACCGGATTGAACAGCTTCATCTAGAAGCAAGCTACGTGGATTTTGAAGACGGGAGCCGCTCTCAAAAGGTAGAAGACAACTCAAACATTAGTGAAATTACGTATATATCAAACGAACGACTGATTGGAATGAGTGCTACGCTCGAGGAACCGGTGGAAATATCTGAAGCTAACCGGAACGAGGATCTGGCCTCCTTTTTAAGCGACTATGTCTGGAGTGCAGACGATTATGAACAGGGCCAGATGGATGAAGAGTTAAACAGGCAGTACTATTATCAGACGTTTGACGATAAGCAGATTTATAAACCGGAGACGTCTGCCCAGCTTGAGCTGGTGTTTAACGACCAGGACGAGATTGTGGGCTTCCGACAGTCGTATTTTGAGCTCGATGCCACTCCGGCAGACAGCACCATTCCTCCGGAGGATGCTATTGAAGCCCTGGGGAACCCGAGCAACGGTATTCTGCAGACAAACGATACGGTGAGCGATGTGAGCGTCGGTTACTTTAACCAGGTTACACCTCAGGGAGAAAACGTTTATTTATATACACCGATGTATATTGTGGAAGTAAACGGAGAATCGAGGTACCTGGTGAATGCCAGAACCCAGCGCGTCCAATCATGGGAGCAGGTAATGGAGAATAACGGCGAAGAGGATATCATGGTCGAACCGGAGGTGCCGGAAAATGACTCTGACCCGGAAGAAGATGCTGAAGAAGATGGTTCAGCGGAAAACGGGGAAGAAGCACCGGCTAATGAATAGGGAAAGCAGGAGGATAGAATGACACTGCAGTTCAGTGTACTTGCCAGCGGCAGTACAGGCAATGCTATTTACGTACAGACTGGGAAGCAGCGTTTGTTGATTGATGCAGGATTGAGCGGCAAAAAAATAGTGGAAAATTTAAATGCGATCGGTGTGGATCCAGCAGCTTTGGACGCGCTGATAGTTACCCATGAACACAGCGATCATATTAAAAGCGTCGGGGTATTAAGCCGGAAATACCAGCTGCCGGTCTATGCCAACGTAAAAACGTGGCAGGCGATGGAAGGGCTTATTGGGAAGGTACCCCTGGAACAGAAATTTCACCTTGACCGAAATCAGCCGGCTGCATTTGGCAATATTGAGCTTGAGCCATTCCACGTTTCGCACGATGCAGCAGATCCTATGTTTTTTGTGTTTCACCATGAAGGCAAAAAACTGGCGCTTGCCACAGATATGGGATACGTCAGCGACCAGATCAAAGGCACGGTAAAAAATGCCGATGCGTACGTTTTTGAATCAAACCATGACATTAATCTGCTTCGTATGGGCCGCTATCCCTGGAATGTTAAAAAACGAATCCTGGGTGATTCCGGACACGTGTCGAACGAGGACTCCGCTTATGCGCTCGCGGATATTGTCGGAGAGCGGACGAGCAGAATCTATCTCGCGCATTTAAGCCGGGACAATAACATGAAAGACCTGGCACGGATGACAGTAAAGCAGGTGCTTGAAGAAGAGGAAACAGGAATAGGTCATACGTTTCATCTCTACGATACGGATCCATTTCTTCCTACAAGCCTGCATACCCTTTAAACCAATATATATGGTACACCTTAGGGGTATTCTCTATAAACGTAAAAAATTATCAAAAGCGCGCCCTTTTACTGGACGGGGCGTGCTTTTTCTTCGTACAATAAATATACATCCCGGCACCCGAGACGGGTATGATAAAGGGTCTTCATTTCAGTATGTGTCAAAAGCACTGAAATCAGCCCCGGTATCTTATGAAAAAGGAAGTGTCGGAATATGGGTTATTATGATGATCATGCAAGAAAAGAAAGTCAGAAGCAAAAGAAAAGTCGCAGAAATGTAGGTATCGCGGGCTTTGTGGGGGCAATTCTCGGTGCAGGGGTAATGACAGTATCAGCACCGTTTATATATGATTCGGTTTCAGGGGAAAATACTGAAACGATTGACGGGACGGCGGATTTATCGGACAACGGTTCCGGATCCGACGTCTCTACGGAAGAAGTCAGTGCAGAGGCTGGCACGGTAACAGCAGCAGCAAACGAGGTTTCCGGGGCTGTAGTCGGAGTGTTTAATCAGGTTCAGTCAGAAAACGCCGGTATTCAGGGCAGCGAGGACCAGGGCGAAGAATCTGTCGAACAGGGGACCGGCTCTGGCGTTATTTATAAAAAGGAAAACGGCTCAGCGTTTATTGTTACCAACAACCATGTGGTAGAAGGAGCAAATTCAGTAGAAATCAGCTTAGAGGATGATACCCGGCTGGAAGCAGAGATTGTCGGTACTGACCCTTATACTGATCTGGCCGTGTTAAAAGTAGATGGCGGACAGATAGACACGGTAGCTGATTTTGGCAGTTCGGATGACCTGCAAGTAGGTGATCAGGCAATCGCCATTGGGAATCCGCTCGGCACAGATCTGTCACGAACAGTGACAGAGGGAATCATCAGCGCGAAGGACCGCAGTATTCCGGTGGATTACGACGGGGATGGACAGGATGACTGGGAAGCAGACGTCATGCAGACGGATGCAGCGATCAACCCCGGCAACAGTGGTGGTCCTTTGGTCAACAGCTCAGGTCAGGTCATCGGCATTAATTCGATGAAAATTGCCCAGTCTTCGGTGGAAGGCATCGGGTTTTCGATTCCAACATCAGTGGCAGTGCCGATCATTGAAGATTTAGAAGAAGACGGCGAAGTAGAACGCCCGCAGCTGGGTGTTGCTATTCAATCAATTTCTGAACTGTCAAGCTACAACTGGACAGAAGAGCTGGGACTTCCGGAAGATGTGGATCACGGAGTGTACGTGACCCAGGTCCAGCCAAATTCTGACGCGCAGGAGGCAGGACTCGAACAAAACGATGTGATCACTCAAATTGACGGCGAAGAAGTACAGGGAGGCAGCGACCTCAGGAATTATCTCTATAACAGCACCGAAATCGGAGATACAGTTACTATAACGTATTACCGGAACGGGGAAGAGCAGACAACGGATATAGAATTAACACAGACAGCATCCACAGGTGAATAAATCAATTCAGGGCCTTCCATTGAAGGCTCTTTTTTTGTGGATAAATATAGATATGGTCGAACTGAAGAAAATATATGCTACAATAGACGCGGAGAAAATTGTATGGAGAAAGAGAGACAAACCCTTGCTATACTGCTGTAAAGAACATATAAGATAATTATTGGATGACGTATTGTAAAATGAAAAAAGTATAGCTGTGGGTGTGGATAGGATTGTGGATGAAAGTGAAAAAATATCCACACCCTGTGAGTATCGGGGAGAAAAAGCAGAATATATCTTGTCAATTTAGGCTCGTTCACTTGTGAATATGTGGACAATTTCTGTGGAAAAATAAGCTGGAGGGAAAAGACCTGTGAATATATTGATTATTGCCGTCGGTAAATGCAAAGAAACATTCATCAATGAAGGAATCGCAGAATATAAAAAAAGACTGAGCAGGCAGGGCTCCTTGGAAATTGTTGAAGTAAAGGATGAAAAAACACCGGAGCAGGCCAGTGATAAGGAAAATGAGCAGGTAAAGAATACAGAGGGCGAACGCATTCTCAAAAAGATTCCTGAACGGGGATACGTGATTGCTCTTGAGCCGGAAGGCAGAATGATTTCTTCTGAACAGCTGGCTGCAACCTTCCAGGATTTAGCCGTACAGGGAACGAGTACAATTGTTTTTGTCATCGGTGGATCGCTCGGCCTATCCGGGGAAGTATTAAAGCGGGCTGATTTCAAATGGTCATTTTCTGCGTTAACCTTCCCCCACCAATTAATACGCCTGATGCTTACAGAGCAGATCTACCGTGCAGTACAAATTAATGCGGGTAGCCCGTACCATAAGTAAAAGGAATGTAAAAAGCGCTTACTCTTAAAGGAGCAGGCGCTTGTTTAACAGTTAATTATTGTAGGCGCTTAACTGTTCTTCATAGGCGAATTCGACCATAACAAAATCATAGCCCCAGTCGTTGTAAGCGTTTTGCAGAAGCGTTTCCTTTGTACCTGTGTCGATGGAAAGCTCTGATAAGCTCTCGTAGGCAGCTCTCTGCTCCTCTATGACGAAATCCTGCATGACGTAGTCGTCAGGCCAGTCGCTCTCTGCATTTTCTTTAATACGGGTCTCTGCCTCTTCTTCAGTAATCGAAGCGATAACGTTCGTGTAGCTTCCGTCTGTCTCTTCGCTGGAATCGGATGAAGCTTCTGTCTCTTCTTTCTCCTCGTTGAAGGTCCCTGCTTCTTCTTTTAATTCTGCGTTTTCTTCCTTAAGCTCTTCGTTTTCTTCCAGTAAATTCTGGTTCTTTTCCTTTAGATTTGTTTTCTTTTCTTTTAGACTGTTCTTTTTCTCGCGGAGTTCTTCATTTTTTTCCTGCAGATTGGACACTTTTGTTTTCAGTTTCTGGTTCTTTTCCTTTATTTCCTGCAGTTCTTCCTTCACAGAAGACCCTGAAGCAGCTTCGGTCTCTATAGAAGTACTGCAGGCTGAAAGCATGAATAAGGAAACAAGACCTACGACAGGTACAATCTTTTTGTTCATATAACCTCCTAATAAAATGTATTTAATAGTTATATAGTACTGCCGGTGAGAAGGATAAACAAGTATTTGTTTGCCGGCCATTTCTTTTTATAGGCAGCTGCTTTTTTTGCAGGGATGCTTTACTTTACGGACAAAAATTCGGCGCTTTTAGGTGTAAAAAACCTAAAAGCGCCGATACTTTTATCATAATACAAAAACATTTAACGTAATGATAGCTCCTATTATCGTTCCAATTAAGCTGAAAATGACTCCGGCCAATGCTGCTTTTCTTCCGCGGTAATGATAGTTTTTAATGTCCTTTAATGCTTTAATCCCGGTCCACAAACCAATAATACCGAAAATTACACTGAAAGGAAAAAGAATTACAAGAAAAATGAATGCATCAAACCCCAGGACTAAGGAAATGATGGCTTTAAGGCTTCTTGGCTGGGTCGCCACTGTATCAGTTTCATTCATGGGCTGCCGCTCCTTCACTATACCAGATCACATTATCGTCTTTTTTATCGTAACGCGACTGTGAAGCAAAAACAATGAACAGGAGTGGCATTCTATTGACATTTCCCGGACTGCTTACGTTTGATCTTTCTAAAAAAAGGATATTAAGGATTTAGAGCATACAGTAAAAGAAATCAGCAGGCGAAGGAGTCGACGCGGCTATGGAAATTCTGCAGAATGACTGGGCTCCTGTGCTCGAAAAGGAATTCGAAAAAGAGTACTATCAGGAGCTGCGGGAATTTTTAAAAAAAGAATACCAGGAAAAGACCGTCTATCCTGATATGCACGATATTTTTAATGCGCTGCATTATACAGGATACGAGAATACAAAAGTGGTTATTCTTGGTCAGGACCCCTACCACGGGCCGAAGCAGGCCCACGGGTTAAGTTTTTCCGTAAATCCGGATGTTTCCATCCCCCCATCGCTGAAAAACATCCATGCAGAGCTGGAAGAAGACCTGGGCTGTGAAAAACCGCGTCATGGTTCCCTCGTTTCCTGGGCAAAGCAGGGAGTGCTTCTGCTGAACACAGTACTTACGGTGCGAAAAGGGGAAGCGAATTCGCACAAAGGACAAGGATGGGAAACCTTCACAAATGAAGTAATCCAGCAGACTAACGAAAAAGAGTATCCCGTGGTATTCATTTTATGGGGCCGCCATGCACAGGCAAAAGAAGAGCTTATTACAAATGAGCATCACTTAGTCATTAAATCTCCACATCCGAGTCCGTTTTCCGCTAATAAAGGATTCTTTGGAAGCCGCCCGTTTTCAAAAACCAATCAGTTTTTGAAAGAGGCCGGGCGTCTGGAAATTGACTGGTGTATTCCAACAGAGGAGGAAGATCGTACATGAGTATTCAAACATCTGTAACAACCTTAGCAAACGGAGTAAAAATGCCGTGGTTAGGCCTTGGCGTCTATCAGGCAGAAAAAGGTGAAGAAGTAAAAAATGCTGTTTTAACCGCCCTGCAGGCAGGCTATCGCTCCATCGACACCGCTTCCTTTTATGACAACGAAGAAAGCGTCGGAGAAGCGATTCAGGAAAGCGGAGTGCCGCGTGATGAATTGTTTATCACCACAAAGCTTTGGAACAATGAACACGGCTTTGACGAAGCGCTGGAAGCCTTTGAGCGCTCCCGTAAAAAACTCGGCGTTGATGTAGTGGACCTTTATTTGATCCATTGGCCGGTTCCCGGAAAGTTCAAAGAAACTTGGGGAGCGCTTGAGAAGCTGTATAAAGACGGCAAAGTACGTGCCATAGGAGTCAGTAACTTTACCGAACAGCACCTCGAAGAGCTGCTGAAAACAGCAGAAATCACGCCGATGCTGAACCAGGTGGAGTTTCATCCGCGTCTTTTCCAAAAAGCCCTGTTAGAATACTGCCAAAGCCATGATATTCAGCTTGAAGGCTGGAGACCGCTTGGGAAAGGCGATCTTCTTGAACACGATGCGGTGAAAGAAATTGCTGACAAGCATGGCAAAACGCCGGCACAGGTTCTGGTACGGTGGGCCCTTCAAAATAAGGTTGTATCTATTCCTAAGTCTGTTACAGCCGAACGGATCCGCTCTAATGCAGAAGTGTTCGATTTTGAACTCGATACGAAAGACATGGACACGATCAACGGCATGAATGAAGACGCCCGTTATGGTCTGCACCCGGATGAGTTCGATTACGCGTCAACGACAAAATAATGAAGTAAAGCAGCCGGCATATTCGCTATGCCGGCTGCTTTTTTATGTTTACCATCTTTAAGACTGCTGAAGGCCAGTTTCAATCATGCTCGTTATTTGCGGATCGGTCGGTTTTGTACTGCTTTTGAAGCTGCCGAGAACTTCGCCGTGGCGGGAAACAAGAAATTTCTCAAAATTCCATTCGATCTCACGGTCTGGGCTCGTCTGCTCCAGAAGCCAGTCGAACAGGGGATGTTTTTCGTTTCCTTTGGCATGGATCTTATCAAAAATATCGAAGCTGACCCCGTAATTGGTTTCGCAGAATTCCGTGATATTTTCAATAGTGTCCGGCTCCTGGCCGCCAAAGTCGTTCGAAGGAAAGCCGAGTACCTGAAAGCCACGGTTTTTGTATCGTTGATACAGCTCCTCCAATTCTTCGTACTGCGGAGTGAATCCGCATTCTGAAGCAGTGTTGACAATCAGCAGTACCTCTCCCCTGTACTCGTTCAGTGTTTTTTCTGTGCCATCAGCCTGCACGGCCTCAATGTTGTAAATACTGGAAGTCATAATTTCCTCCTTTGAGCGAATAATACGTTTCATATAACCTCCGCCATTCCCATTCAAACTCCTGTGCTGTGAATAAAATGCAATTAATGCAGGAAATAGCGGGAAGGTTTTTCAATTTCATCAGGATGCTATAATATTAACCGATATGGATGAATGAGGAAAGAAGGCATCAGGATGAAGCGGACAAAACTTTTATTATTAGCAGCTGCCGTACTAACAGGCAGCTTGTTTACCTACTTACAGCTGCCGGCAGGATGGCTGCTTGGCGGGCTCGTGACAGGGATTGTTTGCGGGATGGCGTACAAACGGCTCGTTTTTGATGGCTGGCCGTTCCGCACCGTTCTTGCTTTGATTGGATGCAACATTGGTTTTATGATGGAGCCCGGCATCTTTGCTCTTCTGGGACAGTATATTTTTCCGCTGATTCTTACCCTCAGCTTAACAATGGCGCTCGGCGTTGGTCTCGGCTGGCTGATGAACCGCTGGACGGATCTCGATCCGCTGACGGCTTATTTTTGCTGTGTCCCGGGAGGCGCTTCGGAGGTGATCGGCTTAAGCAGCGATTACGGAGCTGACAACCGCATGGTCGCGGCATTTCACACTACGCGAATAACGCTGTTTGTGTTAACGATACCAATTTTTATCGGTCTTACGACCCCGGCGGATATTGGCTCGATAGGAAGTGCCGGACCGGCGATATCCGAAGTCTCTCCTACAGTAATGGGAGTGTTCGGTATTTGCGTTGTGGCCACGGTTCTGCTTTATTATTTGTATAAAGTACCGGCAGGAACGTTGTTTTACGGGTTACTAATTGGATTTGTCGTTGGCCACTGGGTGGTGACAACAGACAATGGACTCCCCTCTGTTATCGGTGGGAGCGGCCAGGCTCTGCTCGGAGCGATGGTCGGTATCCGTTTTGACCGTCCGACCTTTTATAAATTAAAGGAGATCGGATGTCCAAGCGCGGTGCTTCTCGGGTTTTACTTCATTTTCAGCCTGCTGCTCGCTCTAATGTTTCACGCTGCTACGGGTCTGCCGTATGTGACGAGTCTTCTCAGCACAGTCCCTGCAGGGGCAGCAGAGATGAGCAGCACGGCGGTTGCCTTACATCTTGAACCGACTCTTGTATCGAGTCTCCATATTATAAGAGTGCTTGTGTTGTTTCTCTGCCTGCCATTTTTTGTGCGTCTGCTGCAGAGGCTTATTCAAAAACAGTCGGTATAGCAGAACTGAATAGAAATAGACAGCTGGGGCGATAATTAATTTTATCGTCTTTTTTTTGGGAGAAAACGCTGGAGAAAAAATAAAAAGACTATTATTTTAAGGTAACGCTTTCAAAAATAATGAAAACAAAATTATTTCGTAAAATAATAAACCTTTTGAACCCGTTGCATATCACTGATTTTTCGGATTTTTAAGTCATAAGGAGGATATTTTTGTGTGAGATTATCTTACATAGTACTAGATTCTGAAAATTTAAACGGTAAAATACTATTTAACGCAAGATGTTAGCTAAGTTCACATGAATCTTGCACGATAATAACAGAGGGGGAAAAAACGTGGATCCGATAGTATTGCTTGATAACCTTTGGGTTATGCTTGGATTTATTTTAGTTATTCTTATGCAGGGTGGATTTATTCTATTGGAAGCAGGTTCGACCCGGATGAAAAACGCGGGTCACATTGCAGGAAAAACAATCTTTACACTGGGGATTTCCTCACTTGTCTTCTGGGCTGTCGGGTACGGTTTTATCTACGGTAACGACGTTGGAGGCATCATCGGGCTTTCGAACTTCTTTTACGGGGACGCAAGCACCGCAGACGGTTTAACGCCTGCCATCGACTTTATCTTCCAGCTCGCATTTGCGGCGATTGCCCTTACGATTGCTTTTGGCGGTTTCGCTGAACGTGCGAAGCTTGCAGCTTACGTAGTCTTCGCTATTTTATTCTCTGCCATTGTGTATCCAATAATTGCACACTGGATCTGGGGCGGCGGCTGGATTTCCGGTCTTGGCAAACAGGACTTTGCCGGTTCCACAGTAGTCCATTTGACTGGTGCGATGGGTGCTCTTGCGGCAACAATTTTACTTAAGCCGCGTATTGGGAAATACAATAAAGACGGTTCGGTCAACAATCTTCCAGGTCATAACCAGGTGTTTACTGCTTTAGGGGTGCTTTTCCTGTGGGTCGGCTGGTTCGGCTTTAACGGAGCGAGTACCTTCGGTGTAGCGGACGGTTTCTTTGGTTATGTTGCAATGAATACACAGCTGGCAGCGGCGGCGGGTGCTTTTGCAGCACTTCTGATTGCCTGGGCTGTGCTCGGAAAAGCAGACGTACCAAGCATGCTGAACGGAGCACTGGCAGGACTTGTAGCAATTACCGCTTCCTGCGCATTTGTAGCTCCATGGGCATCCGTGGTTATCGGCGCAATTGGTGGAATACTCTGCTTCTTCAGCGTTCGTTTCTTTGAAAAACGTAACATCGATGATCCAATTTTCGCCCTTTCAGTTCACGGTATGGCTGGTATCTGGGGTACGCTTTCTACCGGTTTCTTTGCTACACCGCAGCTTGCTGAAATGAACGGCGGCCGTGCCGGTTTATTCTACGGCGGCGGGCTGACCCAGCTGGGTGTTCAAGCAATCAGTGTCGTAGCTTGCGGACTGTTTGCACTCATCGCTTCTTACATTATTCTCTTAATTACAAAATCGATCATCGGCGGCCTTCGCGTATCGGAAGAAGAAGAAATCATGGGTCTTGATATGAGTGAGCACGGTGCATACGGGTACCCGGAAAACGTGCAGCCTACTACAGACAATTCTTCGGAAAGAACAGGAGCATAAATTATGTCGAATTCTTCATTCTCACAAGCACAGGGATTTTCAGCAGAACCTTCCTTTAAGAGCTATGAAGAAATAAAAAAAGACAAAGAAGAGAAGATGGACGATTTGGCGGGAGAGCCAGTAAAGCTTAATGAAGCCCACGATATGTGGATTTCAGAAACGGTTACTCTTGCTGTTCATCATCACCAGAGTGAGCGGGGAGACCTTCCTGCTCACTTTGCTTTTTTTCTTATGGGAAGCGCGGGAAGACAGGAGCAGGCGAAGTTCAGTGATCAGGATCATGGTATTGTTTTTGAAGGGACAGACGACGAACACCAGGATTACTTTCTCGGCCTCGGAGCAGAAATACGTGAAGGAATGGCGATCGTTGGATACCCGCGCTGTGAAGGACTGGTTATGGCTTCGCACAAACGCTGGTGCCACGGGGTGGAAGGGTGGAAAAAGCAGGTGGATGGCTGGATTGAAGCCGATGAATGGGGACCGTTCCGCCACCTGCTCACCTTTATCGATGCCAGGACGCTGGTGGGAGAAGATGAGCTTCTTGAGGAAGTAAAGGAGCATGTCTTCGAGCAGGCCGGCCAGCGAGACGTATTAAAGCGATTATCCGAAAACACTGCGTACCTGCACAAGGGCCTCAACGCTTTCGGCCAGCTTCTCCCGGAAGAAAAAGGGCAGTACGCAGGCTCGATGCACATTAAAGATGTTGGATTTTTCCCATACGTTCATGCTCTGCGTCTGCTTGCGATCCATGAGGGGATTCATGCTTCCTCCACGATAGAACGCATCCGGCAGGTGTCGGAAAAACATTCCTATGTGAAGGGCAAGGACGTGCATTTTAAAAATCTGCTGGAGCTGCGGGCTTCATTTTCCAAGAAACAGAATGTTTATGAAGATGTTCACTACGTACCGCTGCAGCAGCTTTCGAAAGCCCAGAAGTCCGAGTTGAAATCTGCATTAAAAGAAGGAAAACACTTGTTTCAGCACACAAAAAAAATCATGGAGTCGGGTGATTTTTAGATGTTTCAATGGATGCGCAGTATTTCTAGTCGATTTGGCGGTCTGGACTCCACGAATCCCCAGCATCAGTCTTTTATGCGTCAGCTGCAAAAAGATGTAAAGGCAGAGCAGCCTCTGCAGAAATCGCTGTCTTCACTGAACGTCACCGTCCTTGATCTGGAAACCTCGGGCTTTAACGCAGACGCCGGAGATAAGATATTGTCGATGGGAGCGATTAAAATTAAACACAACCGGCTGGTCCGGGACGATGCCTTTTATACGCTTGTCCATGAACCAGAGGCTGTGTCCCCGGAGGTAAGCGAAGTCACCGGTTTAACAGCGGAGGAATTGGAAGCAGACGGCCAATCGATCAGCGAAGCTCTCGAGCAGTTTTATCAGTTTGCCCAGGCGGATATACTCGTAGCGCATCACGCCTCCCATGAACGAAAGTTTCTGCAGAAGTATACGTACCGGACGATGGGAACGAACCTGCAGCATCGTCTGCTCGATACTTCGTTTGTGTTCAGTATTGCTGCCCCGGATTTTGAATTTCGTTCGCTCGATGACTGCTGCAACTATTACGACATCCCGATAAAAGGAAGACACAATGCTCTAGGGGATGCCATTATGGCGGCTGAGCTCTGGACACGCTCCATCCAGACGGTACAGGAGCTTGGCTATGAGACACTTCAGGACGTATATGCACATCTCAGCCACCGCCGGAGGTAACCCCTTACGGCAGGCTGAAAAAATTTATAAAGGAGGAGGGCGCGGTGAAGGGTAATATTCCTCGTAATGCTGCTTGTTTTCCCATTAGCGTGGTACAAGAAATCACATCATTGTCAGCTCGCCAAATCCGTTACTACGAAGAACAGGGGTTGATCAATCCAGAGCGAAATCAGGGAAACCAGCGCCTGTTTTCGATGAATGATATTGATCGGTGTCAGGAAATCAAAGAGCTTATCGACCAGGGGTTAAATATTGCCGGTATCAAAGCCGTGCTCTCCGTCCGGGATAAGAGTTCAAGTTGAGGAATTATCGCAGGATATGCATTAATAAAAAAGTCCCTTTTTTAAAAAAATTCTTTATATCTGTTTGAATAAAGAAGTGAACGGGAACACTTTCGAAACAACGGAGGTGTTTTATTCATGTCATTTATCATAGTAGAAGATATTCAAGTACCGGCGAAAAAATTCGACGAGCTTGAAAACGCCCGTGAAGACGCATCGGAAAAGGAAGTAATTGTCCGCAATAACGATGGCCAGTACTGGGTGATTGACGAAGAAGACTATGCGAAGATCGAAGCCTACGGCTATGAGCTTGTAGAGAAGTAAACGCAGACGTATAAGAGTCCGCACCTGATTCAGGGCGGGCTCTTTTTTAAATGTACCCGGGACAAGAGGGAAACGGGTTTCAATGGAAAGAAGAAGTGAAAAAGTACAAGTAGTGCAAACACGACTCAGGCAAGTACAAATAACAGGATTTAAAAGGGGGGACTGGAATGACACGCTATGAAGATGACAGTTTATCGCTCCATACCGATTTATATCAGGTGAATATGGTGGAAACGTATTGGCGGAGCGGCATGCATACCCGGAAAGCCGTATTTGATCTATATTTTCGGGAGCTCCCGTTTGGCAATGGGTTTGGCGTATTTGCCGGATTGGAACGGGTCGTACACTTTTTGGAAAATTTCCGGATGACAAAGGAAGACCTTACTTATCTGCGGGAAGAAGCAGGCTACGGGGAAGATTTTCTTTCCTATTTAGCGGAACTCCGGTTTACCGGCAGTGTTTATGCGATGAAGGAAGGCGAGCTTGTCTTCGGCAACGAGCCGATGATCAAAGTAGAAGCGCCGCTCGGAGAAGCCCAGCTGATTGAAACCGCGCTGTTAAACATGGTGAACTACCAGACACTGATCGCTACGAAAGCAGCCCGCATTAAACAGGTGACGGGTGGGGACGGACGAGCGATGGATTTCGGTCTGCGCCGGGCCCAGGAGCTTGACGCCGGGCTGTGGGGGAGCAGAGCGGCTTTTGTCGGCGGTTTTGAAGTAACGAGCAATGTCAGGGCCGGAAAAGTATTCGGGCTTCCTACAGCGGGCACACATGCGCATTCTATGGTACAGGCATGTGAAACAGAGTATGAAGCCTTTAAAATGTATGCCGAGCACCACACGGATTGCGTATTTTTAGTGGATACGTACGACACTCTCCGCTCGGGAGTACCTAATGCCATCAAGGTCGCAAAAGAGATGGGTGAAAATATCCGCTTCAAAGGCGTGCGTCTCGACAGCGGGGATCTGGCCTACCTGTCCAAAGAAGCAAGAAGAATGCTCGATGAGGCCGGCTTTACAGACACCCAGATTATTGCCTCCGGAGACCTGGATGAATATACAATTACCAATTTAAAATCCCAGGGGGCAGAAATTGATACGTGGGGTATCGGTACCAAGCTTATCACCGGGTATGACCAGCCTGCTCTTGGAGCTGTATACAAGCTTGTGGCGATTGAAAACAATAATGGTGACATGCGTGACACGATGAAAATTGGAGCAAAAAAATCCGGCAATCTGGAAAAAATGACTACCCCGGGCGTGAAAAATGTTTACCGGATAATAAATACTGAAAACAAACGCTCGGAAGGAGATTACATTACGCTTTCCGGGGAAGAGCCAAACGAGCAGGAGGAGCTGCACATGTTCCATCCGGTGCACACGTATATCAGCAAAAAAGTTCAGAATTTCAAAGCGGTGAATCTTCATGAAACAATATTCAAAGACGGTAAGCTGGTTTACAGTCTCCCGTCCATGACAGATATCCAGACCTATATGCAATCAAATCTGCCGCTTTTATGGGAAGAATACAAACGGTCGTTAAATCCTGAAGAATATCCAGTTGATTTAAGCCCGAAATGCTGGGAAAACAAAGTGCAGAAGATGCATGAAATTCAAAACGAATTTAGTCGGTAAAAGAACAGTCTGCCGGGCCGAATTTTTCGGTTCGGCAGTTTTTTTATACTATCTGCCGGAAAATTGCGAACGTCTCGTGACAATGAGGAGAAACATAGGGCTGCGGGCTGTACATATGATATAATTTGACAGAATTCCAAATGTGAATGCTTTGAAGCAGAGAAAGGGAGGGCAGAGCCTATGCAGATATCTGTTCAGACCGTGATTGAAAAAATGGAAGAGGAACTGCTCCAGCTCGCAGAGCAGGGGGAAAAGGGAGACGAGCGGGCGCTGCAGGAGCACGCAAGAACGCTTCGAAACTATTGTGATATTCTGCTTTCTTCCAGGGCCGGGGAAGCACAGCGCCCGGCTGCAGAACCTCCGCAGCCAAAAGCTGCGGCTCCTGCCCCGGAAAAGCCTGCAGCATCGAGGCCGAGCCGTGAAACGGTGGAAGAGGAAAAAGATATTCCGTCAACGGAAGGTAATTTACTGGATTTTTAATTAAGAAGGAGACTTAGGCATGCTGTGGAAAGTACTCGTTGTGTTAGGGGCAGTAAACGCTGCGTTGGCAGTGGGAATTGGGGCGTTCGGTGCCCACGGCCTGGAGGGCCGGCTGTCGAACCGGATGCTTGAAACGTATAATACCGGAGCGCAGTATCATATGTATCATTCCCTGGGACTGATCGCTATCGGTGCTGTAGCAGCTTATACTGGCGGAGGATCAGCGCTGTTGGGATGGTCCGGATGGCTGTTGTTTGCAGGAATTGTTTTATTTTCCGGCAGCCTGTATGTGCTGTCGCTTTCTGGCATTTCCTGGCTGGGGGCCGTAACTCCTTTAGGCGGAGTGGCTTTTATTGCCGGGTGGATTTGTTTAATTATTTACGTGCTGAAAGCCTAAGAAAAGCCGGCTGCGGTTAAAAATCCGCAGCCGGCTTTTCTCTTTTTCATGGGAATTACACTGCTCTGGTACGATCGATCCGGCCAAGGAAAAGCGCCAGGCCGAGGCCGACGGCAAACATTACCAGGCTGACGATAAAAGCAATCACACCGTCATTTAAGCCGGGAAATATAACGTAAAGCGACCCAAGGAGCAGGCCGGTAATCACCGCATACGTTCCGACAGTATGAGCACGCAGCAGGTAACGAAGGAGCTTACTCATAATGGCGATCCCTACGAGCACGCCGACTCCGAAGGTGAAAAGCACAGGCAGGTTCAGTTCTGTTAAGGCGTTGATCACCGTCTGATAAACCCCGATGATTACGAGCACAAACGAACCGCTGATGCCGGGGAGAATCATCGCTGTGCTCGCAAGCCATCCTGAGAAAAATAAGGTGGCAAAGCTTCCTGCGCTGCCGGTGGCAATGACAGCTGTCTCCTCATCCCCCTGGAAAAGACCTGAAAGAAGGACAATTACGGCTGCGATCAGCAAAATGACGTAATGATGCTTTTTAAAATTCGTTTTGTAATTCACCTTGTATAAAATAAAAGGAATCGTTCCGAGAATTAATCCAAAAAAGAAGAAAAACGTCGGCTGCGGGTGTTCGGCAAGCAGCCATTCAAGCAGATGAGCAAGTGACAGAATAGCTGTCCCCATCCCTACACCGAGAGGAATTAAAAAGCCGAGCTGCTGCTTCCACTGGCGTGAAAAAAGCAGGCTGATGGCAGACAACAGCCGGTAGTAAATACCAAGGATTAACGCCAGAGTGCCGCCGCTTACGCCCGGTATAACGTCACTAGCTCCCATGGCCATGCCGCGTAAAATATTTTTCCATTCAATCATGTACATCGAGACTCCTCGTTCATCAAAATTGTTTTATGTAAAAACTGCAAATTTTTCACAGCATCAATTCTTTATATCATGTTTTGAAAGAAATTACTATAAGTCGCCTGCGGCCCATGAAAAAAACCGAACGAAGGGTTCGGTTTAAAAAACGGCACCGGGCTCAAGTTCTTCATTTTCTTCACGCCGCAGGCTGCGCTCAAATACAAACGGGCCAAATGGGATGACGGATACAATAACGGCAATAAGCATGCGCAGAAACGGCCAGCGCTTCTGTATCCAGACAAATAAAGCAATAGCTACATACAGGACGAACAATCCGCCATGGGCAGCCCCAACGACACTGACAGCCATGTCAAAGCCTGCCCCGTATTTTAAAGGCATAGCAATAAAGAGCAGAAGCAGAAATGAGATTCCTTCAATGATACCGGCCCATCTAAGCGCTTGGAGAGAATTCATGCACGGCCTTCCTTTCTAATGTCAAAATCACGATAAGAATATATCGTTAACATAGCACAGGGAAAGAACCGGTACAATGGACGAATTGTGACAGTTGAATCAGGGGCGGGCTGCAGCATATAAGCTGAAGGAACGGTTCCACCGTTTTACAGGACGCTGATAAGTCATCCCAATATTTTCAGCTACTTTAATAGAAGGCGTGTTTTCAGGATCGATGATTGATATAAGCATTGAAATATCGAGTGAATAAAATGCGAAATTCCGGACCGTAGCAGCGGCTTCAGATGCATATCCGTATCCCCAGTTCTCCGGTGTGAACAGGTATCCAAGTTCAATAGAAACGCTGCCCTCTATTTTTTCGGGGACAAGTCCGCACTGGCCGATAAAGCGTTGGTTCTGCCGGTCTTCCACGATCCACATTCCGACCCCGTACGATAGATAGTGACTTTTATTCCAATGGATCCATTCATCGATTTCTTTTTCGGACTTTAACGCGGAGTAATAGCGCATAACGTCTTCATCCTGGAAAATGTTTTTCAGCAGCCGGTGATCTTTATGCTGCATGGAACGAAATGAAAGACGTTCGGTGGAGCGGGGTAGTCGCAACGCTTTCACCTCTTTGATTAATTGATGACTGTCAGTGTTTCGGTAAAGCATTCATATGGCTGCTTAAAGCTGCCTGGAAAGAATATTCTTTTGAATTTCCTGATTTTTTTCCGCAAACCGCTCGTTGTGGGAAGATACCATGGCTTTTGCTCCGGCACCGGGTTCAAGAAACTGTTTGACGCTGTTCGCAGCTGAAGCGCCTTCCACAAATGCGCCGGCAATCAAATGGACTTTTCCCTGGTGGCTGGTAATATCCCCGGCAGCAAATAAACCTTCGATATTTGTCCTCATCTGCTCATTTACGAGGATTTTATTTTCTTCTGTCTGCAGCCGCAGGTTTTCAAGAAGCTCGAACTCCATCTGGAAACCGTGATTCACGATGACAGCATCCACTTCTTTTTCCATACTTTCGTTGGTCTCAAGGTTTGTGCAGAGCACCCGTTCGATAGCAGTGCCCTCGTCGTTGCCGTGAAGTTCCGAAAGAGCAAACGGCGTCTGTACATTTACTTCGGAATCCTTCATTTCCTGAACGTGCCGTTCATGACCGCCGAATTCATCGCGCCGGTGCACGACTGTGACTTCGCTTGCGATCGGGCAGAGAGCGTTCGCCCAATCCACAGCAGAGTTGCCGCCTCCGGAAATGACGACCTTCTGGTCACGGAATCGCTCAAGCTGCTGAACGGTATAGTGCAGATTCGAAAGCTCAAATTTTTCTGCGCCTTCGATGTCGAGCTTTTGGGCATGAAGAATGCCGTGGCCGACAGCAATGATAACCGCACGGGAATAATAGATGCCTCCTGTTTCTGCCTCCAGACGGAAAAGCCCGGTCTCTTCCTTTTCCACATGAATAATTTTTTCATTTGTAGTAATTGCCGGGTGAAACGTTTCTGCCTGGGCCACCAGCTGATCCATCAGCTGTTTTCCGGAGGAAGGAGGCAGGCCGCCGACATCCCAGACGATTTTTTCAGGGTAGGCGTGAATTTTTCCGCCCAGATCAGGCTGCGCTTCGATTATATGGGTGTCGAGCGCACGCATCCCGCAGTAAAAAGCAGTGTATAGACCAGCAGGACCGCCGCCGATAATAGTAACATCATGTATGTGAAAGTCAGACAAGGTGTCCAGCTCCTTTAGTGATAATCGTTATCAATTACATTGTACGCTCTTTTTGTACAAAAGTAAAAGGAAGATGGGAAATAGCTTCACAAACATAAAATGTTCCACGTGGAACATTTAGCATTTCGGGGGAGAGAGCTTATAATACATGCCACCGCTATGTTCAGTAAAACGAGTAAGAAAATTAAATAATTAAAGAAGTTTTATTCTCCGGTGCGGGTTCCGATGCTGTAAAAAGCGGTGTTACAGAAAAATGCTTCTTTTTTGTGATACGCGGCGAAGGAAAAGAGCACATAAAATAAGTAAGCGGTCCATCATAGATATTCTTAAGTATAAAAAAGCCCTGCGGCAGCTGCTGCAGGGCTTTCCTTTTATGAGAATTATTCTTTGGCGGAGGCAGACGTTTGTGCATTGGCTACTTGGATATCGTTGTCATTCACCGTGATAGCAATATTTTGCACGTCTTCCTCTTCAAGCATAAGATCAGCAATGCCGTCTTCTACTTTCTCTTCGATTACCCTGCGAAGAGGGCGGGCACCGAATGAAGGGTCGTAGCCCTGATCGGCAAGCATGCGTTTTGCATCCTCAGATACGGTAACATTCAGTCCCTGCTCGCTGGCTGCTTCCAAGATGTCTTTGAGCATAAGATCTACAATGGTAACAAGGTCTTCGCGAGCCAGTTCTTTGAAGCTTACAATGCTGTCGAAACGGTTCAGGAATTCAGGACGGAAATAATCGCTGAGGGATTCCATGATTTTTGGTTCTACCTGGTCTTTGTCTCCAAAGCCTACCGTGACGCGCTTCATTTGCGAGCCGGCGTTTGAAGTCATGATAATGACTGTATCCTTAAAGCTGACCGTGCGTCCCTGACTGTCGGTCAGTCGGCCATCTTCCATGATCTGCAGGAACATATGCTGCACATCAGGGTGCGCTTTTTCAATTTCGTCCAGAAGAATAATGCTGTAAGGCTTCCGGCGCACTTTTTCTGTCAGCTGGCCGGCTTCATCGTGTCCGACATATCCCGGTGGTGAACCGATAAGCTTGGACACAGAATGTTTTTCCATATACTCACTCATGTCGAGGCGGATCATTGCTTCAGGGTCGCCAAACATTTCAGAAGCGAGTGTTTTGGACAGCTCGGTTTTCCCGACACCGGTTGGTCCGACAAATAGGAAGGAACCAATTGGGCGGCTGCCGCGGCGAAGGCCGGCACGATTTCTGCGAATCGAGCGGGCAACTTTGCTTACTGCTTCTTCCTGCCCGATAACATTTGCATTCAGACGTTCAGGCAGGTCGCGCATTTTCTTTTGTTCATCACGCTGGAGGCGGCGAACCGGGATACCAGTTTTATTTTCTACAATCATCTGGATCGTTTCTACATCAACGGTCGGTGTTTCTTTTTGAATATTGCCGTTTTGTTCGGCTTCCTTAACCTGCTCCTGCAGCTTGGCCTCTTCATCGCGAAGCTTAGCTGCACGTTCGTAATCCTCCTGCTGAGTGGCGCGTTCTTTTTCCGCAGCAATCTGCTCGAGGCGGCTTTGCAGGGATTCGCTGTCATCATCGCTGTGAGCGAGGTTTATTTTGGAGCCTGCTTCATCCATTAAATCGATAGCTTTGTCCGGCAGGAACCGGTCCTGTACATAGCGGTTGGATAAATTCACGCAGGCTTCAAGTGCTTCATCGGTAAAAGCCACATGATGGAATTTTTCATAGTTTGTCTGCAGGCCTTTTAAGATCGCTACGCTGTCTTCGAGGTTTGGTTCGTTAACCATGACCGGCTGAAAGCGGCGTTCAAGCGCTGCATCTTTTTCAATTTTGCGGTACTCTGCGAGTGTTGTTGCACCAATCAGCTGAATTTCTCCCCGGGCGAGCGCCGGTTTCATAATATTGCCGGCGTCCGAAGAACCTTCTGCCGAACCTGCGCCAACGATTTGGTGAACCTCATCAATAAAGACGATGACGTCCTGGCGTTCCTGCAGCTCTTTCAGCAGCTGTTTCATGCGTTCTTCAAACTGGCCGCGCACCCCGGTATTTGCTACAAGGGAAGTAACGTCGAGCAGGTAGATGCTTTTATTTTTCAGCTTATTTGGCACGTCGCCTTCTGAAATGCGGAGGGCGAGTCCTTCGGCGATGGCTGTTTTACCGACACCAGGTTCACCGATAAGAACCGGATTGTTTTTATTGCGGCGGTTCAATGTTTCAATGACCCGCTCAACTTCTTTATCGCGGCCGATGACTGGATCAATGAGGCCGGCGCGTGCAACATCAGACAGGTTTTTACCTAAGTCGTCAAGAAGACCTCCGCCCTGGCCGCCGCCGGATTGAGCCTGTTCCTGACCCTGACTGGAGCCTTGTTCTGCTCCGCCGCTCATCATGTTGTTGAAGAATTGGTCAAATGGGGACTGGGAGCCGCCGAAGCCGCCCTGGCCGGATGGCTGATTCATATTTTGACGAATTTCTCTATAGCACCGTTCACAGAGGTGCATTTTTTGATGACTTCCATTAACATTCATGTTCAGTTCAATGCGTGCTGGACGCTGTTCGCAATGTTCACATCTCATCATACTGAACCGAACCTCCTTATTTTAAAATAGTATTATTGACGTGTGCATCGTTCATTTTCATCTTCGGAAGGTCAGAATTATTTCATTGACTTTGACTATCTTTGACCTTGTAACAGTATTATATACCCACTTCCCGTATAATGCAAGAGATAAATTTGATTTTCTCTGACCAATTGATTTACACCTACATATTAGGAAATAGGGAAGAGAAATTCAAGAAATATGCTCGGATGGCATCTGTGAAAAAACGGTAAAGAATGTATTAACGTTTTTGCGAAAGTCTAAACATTTCTGACCAATAAAAAAATTGACTTCAAGAGAAGAAAAGCAGAAAAGGTTTGCAGGAAAAAAGGGAAAGGAAAAGAAACGAAAATGTTTAGAAAGGACGAAGCCAAATGAGAAACAATGAAAAGCGTTCACCCGCTAAAACATACAGATTATCAGAACCACGTCATTTGTTTGGAGAAAGCCGTCCGGTGCCAAGAAGAACATTTCCAGTCGAGAGGGTGCACCCGGTGGAGGTAAAACGAAAAATTGAAAATGGGAATCCGGTGGAAGCAGTGAGTGTGGCCGGAGAGCTAAAGGTAAAACTGTTCCGGTGGACACTGCTCCGTGTAGATATCCCTGCGCTGACAGTCCATCTGCACCGGCCAAAAAAATGAGCGGATAATGATTCGAAGACACGCGGATCAAGACACATAAGCTTTCTCGCTTTTTTTAAATGGAAGGCAGAGCCGGTAGCTGATAAGACCAACAACTCCCAGGAGAACGAACAGTGTCGACATTCCTGCAGCAGGAATGACGGCACTTGCGGTAAGCATAAAACTGCTGAGGAGAAGAGCGGTATTATACATCATTGACTCCATGGCCATATAAGAACCGCGGGAATCATCGTGAACGATGCCAGCGAGAATAGTCTGGCGGACCGGAATATAAATGATCTCTCCCAGAGTAAAGGCTGCAGCAGCTAGGATGAGGACTAAAAATGAAGTGCTGAATCCGAAAAAACCGAAGGCGAGGGTGTAAATACCGAGCCCGGCGGCCAGAACTTTTTTATAATCGAGGGAGGAAACCCGGGCCGAAACCGGCATAGTAAAGAATACAACGCCGAGGGTGTTAATAAACATAATAAGGCTGAACATTCGTACGCCCGTGAGTTCAAACCCGCCCAGCATCATATGAAATTGTTCATCCAGACGCACGGCCACGTATTTATCCAGCTGAAATTCCAGACTGGCAATACATACAGTCCCTACTAAAAAGAAAAGAAATCGACGGTCCTTCAATACGGCTGCATACCGCTTCCATATAGTGAGCGGTACCTGAATCTGCCGGGAGACGTTCCTGGAAAACGGAACGGTCTGTTGTTTTTCCTTTAATTTAAATGCGACGACGTACCAGATACATATGCTTACGAGAAATAAAGCAACAAATAAATAAAAGCGCCCGCTTTCGAAAAACAGTCCCCCAATAACTGCACCAAAGGCGTATGCTACATTGCCAAGCCAGTAGGCAAGCTGGTAAACGTAAGGGCGCTCTGCTTCAGAGCTGTAATCAATAATCATTGCTTCGGATGGCGGGTCAGCAGCGTTAAAACAAGCGTTAGCGATAAGAAAAGCTGCAAATGTAAGCCATACAGATTCTAATATGGGAGAGCTTGCCAGGGCCATTACACCAAGGCTCAATACCTGCAGCCCCTGAGCGGTAACTATAATTCGCTTTCGGCCGATGAGGTCCGATAAATGTCCGGTCCATAAACCAATTCCGATGCCTGCGGCCATAGTGAATGCGAGCAAAAGACCGGCGGTGCCGGCTCCGAGATGACTGCTGAAATACACCGCCATAAACGGAAGAATGGCCATCAACACAAATTCCATAGAAAAATCAGTAATAAGACGTATTTTAATGTTTGTGTGCAGTCCCTGGAATTTAGTCAACGCAGATCTCTCTTTTCCAATAATATTGAAGTATAAAAATGATAATACCTAAATATGGAAATGTTATCAATGTGTTTCCTGTAGCTTTTAAAATATAAAAATCACGTACTCTGACTATAAACTCCCTTCTGCTTAGTCTTTTCTTTTCACGTTGGACGTGAGAAGATCACGGTAGACAGCATTTTGTATGCGCTGACATTTTAAGGGAAAGGGTGACTGTGATGACTTGGGAACCGGAAGAGATGAAGAAAAGGGATGAGGAAAGTATTTGGCATGCTATGAGGCCTTACAGCCCGGGGGGAGGGATGGTTGTAGAGAAAGCGGAAGGCTCATGGGTAACAGACGTGGACGGAAAGCATTACCTTGACGGAATGTCCGGTCTCTGGTGTGTAAACGTCGGCTACGGGCGGCAAGAAATTGCCGAGGCAGCCTATGAACAGATGCTGAAGCTTCCATTCTATCCTTTAACGCAGAGTCACACTCCGGCCGTGCAGCTGACTGCAAAGCTTGATGAATGGCTCGGCGACGGCTATATGTACTTTTTTTCCAATAGTGGCTCGGAAGCAAACGAAACAGCATTGAAGCTGGTGCGTCAGTATTTTCAACAGATCGGCGAAGGCAGCCGCTATAAGACTATTTCACGCTACCGTACCTACCATGGGAGTACACTTGCCACCATGGCAGCAGGGGGACAGACGCAGCGGAAATACCGGTACGAGCCGCTTCCACCGGGCTTTGTGCATGTAACGCCGCCGGACCCGTACCGCAAGCCTGAAGGCCAGAGTGATGAAGAGTACAGCCTGGCTTGTGCTGATGAAATTGAACAGGCCATTTTATGGGAAGCGGAAGAATCTGTAGCAGCGGTTATTATGGAGCCTATCATCACCGGCGGCGGAGTGCTGATTCCCGAGGCCTCCTATATGAGACGAGTGCGGGACATCTGTGACCGCTACGGCGTTCTTTTGATCAGCGATGAAGTTATTTGCGGGTTTGGACGGACCGGGAAGCGCTTTGGGTTTATGCACGCAGATGTGAAGCCGGATATTGTAACGATGGCGAAGGGAATAACGAGCGGATATATGCCATTATCTGTAACCGCAGTGCGAAAGGATATGTACCAGGCATTTACAGGAAGTGAAGCCTATGACCATTTCCGCCACGTGAATACCTTCGGAGGCCATCCAGCTGCCTGCGCAGCCGCTGTGAAAAACCTGGAAATCATGGAACGGGAAAAGCTGGTGGAACGATCGGAGAAAAAAGGCAGGGAGCTCCTGGAGGCGTTAAAGGAGCTGGAAGAGCTTCCCTGCATAGGTCAGGTACGGGGACGTGGGCTTCTAGCTGGTATTGAATTTGTCGAAGATAAAACGACTAAAAAGGCAGCACCGGAAAAGCTCGTGAAGCAGGTTCTTGCAGCCTGCAAGAATGACGGGGTCATTGTCGGTAAAACGTCCGATATTGCCAAACACCATAATAATGTTTTAACTCTTTCACCGCCACTGAACATCGAAGACAAAGATCTCCAGCTGCTCATTACCACACTGAAAAAGCATGTAAAAGCTGCAGTGCATCCGGCATAAAATACAGAAATGTCCCCGCCTTGAGTAGGGGGCATTTCTATGAAGGTTTTTCTACTTTCTCAATCAAAATGAAAGCGCTTTCTGTTATAATTAATATCAGGAAACTGTCGGTTAAGCCAAAATGTATTTAATAACGGATCAAGGGCGGGAGGCAGGGTGATGGAACACTCATATTTGCCGGCTGTTCATGACGCCATTACGTACATGCATGAACATCTTCAAGAACCAATGGATCTTGCCGGGCTGGCCGCGCAGGCTGCCTATAGTCCGTACCATTTTTCGCGACTGTTTAAAAATAGTGTCGGGGTGCCGCCGCTGTATTACCTATCTGCTCTGCGGCTTCAGAGGGCAAAGGAGCTGCTGCTTGAAACAGCTCTTCCTGTACGTGACATTGGTATGGAAATCGGCCAGCAGAGCGTAGGAACGTTCACCACAAGCTTTGCGTCGAGGGTAGGAATGACGCCGGGAGTTTTTCGTGCATCAGCTGCTTCCACAGAGGAATCTTTGTACTCGTTAAGAAAGTCCCGCCATTGGGCCGAGCCGGTTTTTCCTTCGGCGAAAACGTGTGTCAGAGGCCGTATTTACAGTGAAACGCCTTTTGAAGGGTTTGTGTTAATCGGACTCTTTCCCCGGCCGATGCCGGAGGGCCTGCCATTGTACGGCACGCTGTGCGATGCGTCGGAAGAATACTGTATCCGTGGGGTGAAGCCGGGAATATATTACATGATGGCTACCTCGGTCGCCTGGAAAATGAAGACTGCCGACATTCTCATCCCTCATCACACACTTCGCACACGCTCAAAAGAGCCGTGTCATGTAGACGGAGCACTTGCAGAAGAAAATAGAGACGTTTATTTATACCCGCCGCGCCTCGATGATCCTCCCATTCTCATATCATTGTCGCTATTGATGAATAATTTTCTAAAGCGCCAGGCTAAAACCGCAATCGGGAAGAAATAGGGTGGAAGCGACCTTGCTATAGTGAAGGTAATCATTAAATAGAGGAGGATGTGTACGATGATTACCGGGATGACTCCGTACCTCACTTTTAACGGAAAAGCTCGGGAGGCGACTGTTTTTTATGAAAAAGCCCTGGGGACAAAAGTTATCGAAATCCAGACTTATGCAGAGGTCGAAGGCATGGAAATACCACCCGGAGCCGAAGAACTCATTATGCATGCTTATTTAAAAATCGGTGATATGGAGCTGATGCTCTCGGATACCTTTCCAGAAAGCCCTGCTCTGGAAGCTCCGGGGAGCCTGGTGTCGATCGCACTTAGCATGAGTAACGCTTCCTCGGCAGCAGCAACCTTTCACGCTCTTGAAGCCGGCGGGGAAGTAATCATGCCTATGGCAGAAACGTTTTTCAGTCCGGCTTACGGGCAGTTGAAGGATCAGTTTGGTGTGCTGTGGCATGTGGTTGCTTACGAAGAAGGAAAATGACAAAGAGGGAGGTGCAGAGGCAATGAGTCTGCAGACAAAGCAAATATTTGTAAATATTCCGGTTAAAAATCTTGAGGTCTCGATGGAGTTTTTCCAGACTATCGGCTTTTCATTTGATCAGCGCTTCACGGATGAAAATGCTGCGTGCATGATACTGGGAAGCGGTATGTATGTCATGCTGCTCCAGGAAGCATTCTTTCAAACCTTTACTAACAAAAATGTAGTGGATACGAGCAGGGAGGCGGAAGCCATTCTGGCCATTTCTGCAGACAGCAAGGAAGAAGTCAATGAGATTGTGCAGAAGGCGCTGGACGCAGGGGGCCGTCCATCCAACGAACCGATGGACGGAGGCTTTATGTACGGATGGAGCTTCCAGGACATCGATGGGCATCTCTGGGAGGTAATGTATATGGATGAAAACGCAGTGTAGCAGTAGAGCATCAGTAAACAACAGCAGCTTCATCCGGAAGAAAGGAGCAGAATTTAATGGAAATCATGCCATTTCAGGAATGGAAGGAAACCAAACTGACCCTTCAGCTTCTCTCTCAGATTCTCGGAAAAATACGGCTTGAAACAGCGCCGCAGGAGCCGCAGTGGGAGCATGTGATGCTTGAAGTTACCCGTAACGGATTCTCTACAGGCATGCTGCTTAAGGAGCACAAGGCATTTGAGCTCGAAATCGACATTCGGAACAGCCGGCTTGTGTTGGCAGTCGAAGATGCTGTGGAAACTAAAAGCCTTGAGGATGGCACGCCCATTCAAGCGTATTACGAATGGATTTTCAAATATCTTCACCAGGCAGGGGTGCACGTGAACATCCATCCCAAACCACAGGAAATGCCGGTAACAGTACTTTTTTCAGAAGATCAGACGCATAAACGGTATGATGCAGAGGCAGCCATGAAGGGATTCAAAATGATGCAGGCAGCGTATCAGGAGGAGCTGGCTTTTATCGGGCCGCTGCGGTGCCGTAAAATCAAACCGGGTTTATTCTGGGGCACCTTCGACGTCTCGACGATTATCGTGGAAAATATTCCGGAGCCTTTTCCGGAAGATAAGACAATTGAAAAGGCTGCTTTTGACGAACAGTTTATCGAATTTGGATTTTGGCCCGGCGATGAAGATACAGCTGTGCCTGCTTTTTTCGTGCTGCCATACCCTTTTCAGCAAAAGGATTTAAACAGTCCAGCGCTTGAGCCTGAAGACGCCTATTATGATCAAAACGCAAGTGAATACTTTCTGCCTCTTACAAACGGCTTTGACGAAAAGGCCATACAGAGGTTTTTCCATACGACGTTTGCTTTACTGCATGCAGAACTCGGATGGAAGGACCGGGATTACTTTTACCGCCCGCTTTTAATGAAAAAGCCTCCAACCATTAAATAGAGAAACCCCGTGCAGGAGAGCCTGCACGGGGTTGATGTTTATATGGCTAGAACGCGTCCGTCTTCGTATACACGGTACGTTTGGAGTAGGCCATCGTCGCCCTGCTCAATAAGGGAAAGGTCCAGTGCCTGCACCTGGTAATAAGCCTTGCCGCTTTCACTGATCGAAGGGTATTGATCAATTTTCAATTCCGCATCTGTGTCTTCCTGATCTCTTACTGTCTGTAGTGCTTCATAGGGGGTGAATTCCTGCTTCTGTTCCTGCTGAACAGTCGTTGGGGCTTCAGAAGCCTGCGCCGGGACAGCCGATCCTGTTACAAATAAAGCTGCGAGACCGACGATGGAAAAGAATTTTTTCATAGATGATCTCCTTTCAGTTGAAGGTATATTTCTACATTCCCTCGAGGAAATAAAACGTAACCAACAGCAGCAAATTCAAATCGAAAGTTGGACCTCTGCCTGCGCAGTTAAATAGTCTTGAATCATAAGCCCGGCAGAGGAGGCAGCCACTGCTGCAATCCCCGGGCCCTGGTGAGGTTAAGAGGAAACAGCTTCCTGAATATATTTTTCGTAAGAAGCAGCATCTTTATCACTAAACAGCACAAAGCGGATATGCCGAACAGAAGCAGCGTGAGAAAGCTGATCCAAAAAGGCAGGCATAAAATCCTCAAGAGCCTGATCGAGAGGGTAGCCAAAAGCCCCAGTGGAAAGAGCAGGAAACCCAATGCTTGTTATGCCTTTGTCTTCGGCCAGCTGCAGGGCATTAAGGTAGCAGGCACGAAGAAGTTCGTCAGAAGGCTTGTCGACGCCGTATACGGGTCCAAGACAGTGAATAATGTAATCGTTTGGCATTTGAAATCCCTCCGTAATCACTGCTTCCCCGGGGGAAATAGGAGCCAGCGGTTTGCAGGCTTCCTCGAGCTCCGGACCTGCCGCCCGGTGAATAGCGCCGGCAACCCCTCCGCCGATTAAAAGCTGGGCATTGGCGGCATTGACTACAGCTTCGAGACCCTCCTGCTTTGTAATATCGCCTTTTATAGATTCGATAGTAATACCCTTATATTCTGTCTGCATAAAAACTTTCGCCTCCAATCCATTGTTTGTAGAGGCTTTTCCCTCATCTTTGTTTTTTTATGCGGAGAGTCTTTTGTTTATCATTTTTTATACAGGGGTAGGGTATTTACAGGAATCATATTAAAGGAGGCGGGCTAATGGCACATGAACACGCAGATCACGAACAGGAGCATCAAGAACATGAAGGTCATGGCGGCGGACATGATCATCATGAACATCACAGCGCTATGATTGCTGATTTTAAAAGAAGATTTTTTGTATCCATTATTTTAACCGTTCCTATTTTGCTTCTGACCCCGATGATCCAGGGATTCCTTGGTCTCGACTGGGGTTTTCCTTATGATCAGTGGGTGCTGTTCGGACTCGCAACGATCGTATTCTTTTACGGCGGCTGGCCGTTTTTAACCGGAGCAGTAGACGAACTGAAGCAAAAAAGTCCGGGAATGATGACACTGATCGGGCTTGCGGTCGTTGTAGCTTACGGATACAGCACTATGGTGGTGTTTGGCTGGGAAGGCACCCAGTTTTTCTGGGAGCTCGCTACGTTAATTGATATTATGCTCCTCGGGCACTGGATCGAAATGCGCTCGATTATGGGAGCATCAAACGCCCTGCAGGAGCTGATTAAGCTCATGCCTCATGAGGCCCGCCGGGTGAAAGCAGACGGGGAGACAGAAGAAGTCAGCGTAGACGATCTTCAGCAGGGAGACCACCTCCTCATTAAGCCGGGGGAAAAAGTGCCGGTGGACGGAACGATTATAAAAGGACGGTCCTCGGTGGATGAATCCATGCTGACCGGAGAATCGCTTCCGGTGGAAAAGAACGAGCAGGATGAGGCGATTGGAGGAGCAGTCAACCAGGACGGAAGCTTAACAATTGAAGTAACAAAAACCGGCGATCAGACGTATCTTTCGCAGGTGGTTACGCTTGTCCAGGAAGCCCAGGAATCCAAGTCGCGGGCTCAGGACCTGGCAAACCGGGCGGCTAAATGGCTGTTTTATGCTGCGCTTGGGTCGGGCATCGTGACGTTTATTATCTGGTGGCTGGTAAGCGGCTCGACAGACAGTGCAGTAGAACGGGCCGTTACTGTAATGGTCATCAGCTGTCCGCACGCTCTCGGACTCGCAGCTCCTCTCGTTGTTTCTGTCTCTACGGCATTATCCGCAAAACAGGGACTGTTAATCCGGAACCGGCCGCCGTTTGAAAGCTCCCGGAAGCTTGATGCAGTCATTTTTGATAAAACGGGGACCCTGACCCAGGGAAGCTTCGGCGTAACCAACGTTGTCCCAAGCGGCAGTTATTCTGAAGAGCAGGTACTCGAATTTGCCGGCTCGGTCGAACAGGAATCGGAGCATCCGCTCGCAGAAGGCATCGTTAATGAAGCTAAAGCGCGCAATATCAAGCTGCATGAGGTGAAAGACTTTCAAACAATGACCGGCCAGGGGCTTGAAGGAACTGTGAACGGGTCAGCGGTGAAAATTGTCAGCCCCGGCTACATGAAAGACCAGCAGCTGACGTATGATGAGAAAACCTTCGAGGAAAAGGCAGAAGAAGGAAAAACGGTAGTATTTGTCCTTGTTGATGGAGATCTGATTGGAATGGTGGCACTTGCTGATATGGTGAGAGAATCCGCCAAAGAAGCTGTGGAACGCTTAAAGGAACAAGGAATTAAACCAATCATGCTCACGGGAGACAATCAGCGCGTGGCGGATTGGGTAGCTGCCCAGCTTGGCATTGAAGAAGTGTATGCGGAGGTGCTGCCGGACCATAAAGCAGAGCAGGTGAAGAAAGTCCAGCAGTCCGGGCGGAAGGTTGCGATGACGGGCGACGGCATCAATGATGCGCCGGCGCTTGCGACAGCGGATGTTGGTATTGCGATTGGCAGCGGTACAGATGTTGCTATGGAAACCGCCGACATTGTACTCGTGCAGAGCAATCCGCTCGATGTGCTTTCCATTATTGATCTGTCCCGGAAAACGTACCGGAAAATGGTTCAGAACCTCTGGTGGGCTGCCGGCTATAACATCGCTGCTATACCACTTGCAGCCGGTGTGCTGGCGCCTGTCGGAATTCTGCTGAGTCCGGCTGTCGGAGCGCTGCTGATGAGTATCAGCACGGTAGTAGTGGCTATAAACGCTCAACTGCTGCGAAATTAGGAAAAACCCGGAGGGCTTTCTGCCTCCGGGTTTTTTAATGGAATTACAAGGGTTTATTTCACCGTTTATTTTTTTCGAACGTTTCAGCTCCGCTGTCTGTACCTGCAATGATGACATCTGCCATGTCGGCAAATAAACCTGTTTCCACGACGCCGACGAGCTGAATCAGCTGGTGATGCAGCTCATCCGGCCGCTCGATCAACTGGAAATCACAATCGAGCACGTAGTTGCCGTTATCTGTTTCGAATGGATGGCCGCTATCGCGGCGAAGGACGGGGTCACAGCCCAGCAATTGAATATCTCGTGCTGTTTTCTGCCACCCAAAGGGCGTGATTTCGACCGGCAGTGGAAAGGATCCGAGCTGTTGAACAATTTTGCTTTGATCCACAGCAATAATCAGCTTATCTGCTGCGTCGGCAATAATTTTTTCTCTGAATAGGGAGCCGCCGCCTCCCTTGATCATATGAAAGTCAGGATCCACCTCGTCTGCGCCGTCAATGGCCACATCTGCTTTCGTCATTTCAGTGGAAAAGTATACGAGCGGCACGTGAAATTCGTTTGCCCACTGCTCGGTAGCAGGGGAGGAGGGGATGCCCTGGACGTGCATTCCCTGCTGAACAAGTTCTCCAAGCTTCTGCATGACCCAGTACATCGTGGAGCCGGAGCCCAGCCCGATAATAGAATTATCTGGAATATACTCGACAGCCTTTGCTGCTGCATCTTGTTTTTGCTGTTCCCTGGACATAAAAAAAGCTCCTTTAGGATGTATTTAAGCAGGCTATTTCCTTTTCTGACTCTGATCAAACCTGGGAGTGCTGGTTGGTCCCTGCAGAAATAAGCTTCACTCCATTTGGATCGACAGTATCTTCAAAAGCAGGATGTGACATCCAGGCTGAATGAAGAGCATGACGGCGAGTGATAAGAGATTGTACGCCGGAAGAATGAGGGTGAAGCAGCTGGTTTATTTCATGGTCAAGGCCTTCCGCAGTAGTTTCAATGTTGATGCTCTGGAGCCGGAAGGAACTGTCAATCTCGTCAACCGCCTCCTGATGTGTCTGAAGCTCCACCCGGAATGAATGACTGGTGGAAATAAACGTTCTTTTTTCTCCTCGTTGGATATGCAGTCCGGCCGTCTCAGCCTGCTGGCAAATAATCCCGAGCCGATGTTCATTTGTAAGGTAGCCGATATGGTCAAACATGATCCGCTTTCCCTGGCCGAACGTAATATTAACGGAGCCTCTGCGCATTTCAATAATACGGAATGTGATTGGTCTATTGCGGAAATCATCCCAATCCAGTGGAGGGTCAAAGGAATGATAGCTGCCTTTATATTTTCCAATACGCTGGGAGACGCGAAACCCCAGCCGGGCATAAAACGCTTCGGTTTGTTCTAAATAAGGGGTCCAGTGATGATAATGAAAAAGCATATGACAGCCTCCTATTTCCATTTCCTGCTATTGTACCAAAATCATCCAAAGGAAAAACCGGCCGTCATAATTTCGGTAAAAGAGGGTAGAGAAAAGTGAACGTATCACGATAAAAAGGAGTGTCTTCGATGACGGAGCCAGTATTTATTATTTCTACCGGGAGAAGCGGATCAACGGCTGTGTCCAACTGCATTCATCTTCATCCTAAACTTGTAAGCCTGTCTGAAACGATTCTTTCTGTTCATTATAATTTTGGGATCAGCGGCGAAGAATGGAAGGAATTCGATAAACAAACGCGGACAGGCAGTGAATTCTGGGAGATGCTTTCTCAAAAAGAGCCGGTACGGCTGGCTCCGTACGAAAAGAAAGGGCTATACAATAAAGAAGTGCTTTATGAGAGAACAGAACATACGTTATTTAACGAGAAAACGGGCTTGCCTGCTATAGCATCCATCACCCTTCCTCACTTAACCGATGAACCGGATAAGCTGTATCAGGAGCTTGAAGAAATCGTGCCGGCGTTTCCGGAAGCTCCGCTTTCGGAGCAATACGGCCGGCTGTTTGCGTGGTTGCAGCAGCGATTTGATGGAGACACGTGTGTGGAGCGTTCCGGATTTTCTACAGACGCAGTCGAACACTTAATAGACATGTTCCCGAATGCGAAATATGTTTTTTTGTACCGGGATCCGCGGGAAATTGCGGTGGCTTTTAACCGCTTCCAGACGATGAAGATGGGAAAAGCTATTTTGAAGGCGATGGAAGAAACAGGGGCTGACCCCTCGGATCCGTCGACAGAGGCCGAAAAGCTTGGTTCCTACCGGTGGCTGCACCCCGATTATTTTGAGCTTGAACAACTGCACCAAATGGACATGCCGTACAGGGAGCTTGGGTCCTGGATTTCGAGGTCACTGCTGCACGCAGGCTGTGTGATCGGGGGTCTGCCGGAGGATCAGCAGCACTGGCTTCGGTATGAAGACCTGCTGAAAACACCGGAAAAAGAGCTCGGGCGTCTGATTGCTTTTATAAACCCGCCGTCTGCGTCAAAAGAAACGAACGAACAATGGATAAACAAAAGCGCCGGTCACATCAACCACAAGCCGGATACGTGGCCGGACCTCCCGGAAGACAAAAGAACTGCGCTGATAGAAGCGGTTCAGCCTGCGCTTCGTTATTTAGGCTACGAGTAACCAGGTGTTTACAAATCAGTATAATCGGAAAGAGTATTTAAAACCAGTAACTCCAGACACGAATTAAAATACAGAAAGGCTGGTCTTAAAATAATGAAAGCAGTAACGATTCAAGGCAAAGAACACATGGAAGTCAAAGAAGTTGCAGACCCGAAAATTGAACGCAGCGATGACATGATTGTACGCATTACAGCCAGTGGTATTTGTGGATCGGACTTGCATTTATATAAAGGTGGTATTCCGACACCGGAGGACTATGTTGTCGGCCATGAGCCGATGGGAATCGTAGAAGAAGTCGGCCCTGATGTAAAAACGTTGAAAAAAGGGGACCGGGTTGTTATTCCATTTAACATTGGATGCGGGGAATGCTATTACTGTACCCATCAAATGGAAAGCCAATGCGACAACTCCAATCCTCACGCCGAAATGGGTGGACTGTTCGGCTTCTCTGAGGATTTCGGGAACTTCCCGGGCGGCCAGGCGGAGTATCTGCGCGTACCATATGCTGACTTTACCTCCTTTAAAGTACCGGAAGACAGCGAGCTGAAGGATGAAAGCGTATTGTTCCTTTCAGACGTCGTGCCGACTGCATTCTGGAGCATTGAAAACAGTGGAGCGACATATGGAGATACAATCATTATTTTAGGCTGCGGGCCTATCGGGTTAATGGCCCAGAAGTTTGCATGGATGAAAGGGGCTTCCCGAGTCATAGCCGTCGATCAGGTGCCGCACCGTCTCGAGCATGCAAGAAGAACCAACAATGTGGAGACGTATAATTTCAGTGAAACAAAAGAAATAGGCAAACTGCTCCATGAAAACACAAAGGGCGGCGCAGATGTAGTCGTTGACTGTGTAGGTATGGACGGTACGGTACCACCGGATACAACGTTCGGTTCCGAAAGCGACAACCAGTTTGGCACTATCAGCCCGATTGTGACAGCTTCCCAGTCTGTGAAGAAAAACGGAGTCGTGCAGCTGACAGGCGTTTACGGCACAGAAGCCAACAGTTTTCCAATTGGTGACTTCTTCACGAGAAACGTTGCGCTTACCATGGGCCAGGCACCGGTTATTCATATGATGCCAAGTCTCTACCGTATGATCGAAAATAAACTGTTTGATCCAACTGACATTATCACACACCCAATTCCATTGGAGGATGCAGCCGAAGGCTACCGCATCTTTGACGAAAAAGAAGATGGTAATATTAAAGTGATCCTGAAGCCATAAAATAATTCTAATATAATAAATGCGGACCCTCTAATCTTATTCAGGGTCCGCATTTATTATGTTAAAAATAGAGAAATCAAAATAAAATGTTTCACGTGAAACACTGTATTTATGCATTTTTATAGTAGACAAGGTTATCTGTCCATGCGTCATTTTCGTAAATGAACTTCCGGCGCAGACATTCGTATTCCATTCCGGCTTTTTCTGCAAGAGAGATGGATGGGTGATTATCGACATTTATGTGAGCTTCTATTCGATGAAAATGCAGATTATCAAACGAAGCGCGTAGAACCTCCTGGACGGCTTCTTTGCCAAACCCTTGATTCCAGTACTGGTTATGAATCATATAGCCGAGCATTCCCCATTGAAACTCTTCCCGTATTAACGTAGTAATATCAGCATGTCCCAGATGCCTTCCGTCTTTATGAAAAATATCATACACATAGGTGTAGTCCTGCGCAGCCATTTCTTTTCGCTTTCGAATCATGTCCGTAAACTGTGTTTTGGTAAAGCGGTTGATTTTTGGACGACCGGGGTCGTATACATGCTGGGAGGCTTTTCTTTCCGAGAGGGCATGCTGGTAGTTATCAAAATCATTTGGCTGCAGGGGGCGTAGAATCAAACGCTCTGTATGCCTGTTTTTTTGCGAAATGTTCATCATACACCTCCTGTATTCAATATATTAATATAATATAAATCTTGACTTTCACACATATTTTCAAATGAAAAAGCCCCGCCTCTTTGAGCAAAGAGAGGAGCTTAAGGATGCTGTGAAGTTAATGAATATGTTTGACGCGTCCTACCTGGCCGTCTTCGAGCCGGACTTTAATGCCGTGCGGATGGCTCGGGGAATTGGTCAGCAAATCCTTAACAATCCCCCGGGTCAGTGCGCCGCTCCGCTGATCTTTTTTCAATACGATATCGACTTCTGCTCCCGGGGTAACATCTTTACGCTTTGTGCCGTCCATAACATGTCCTTCCTTTCAAAGGTGATGCTTTATTATAGCAGACAAGCGAAAAGAGAAAACAATAAATTCTCTTTCCTGCATCGCTGCACCACCGGTTTAAATAAAAATGCCGAGCCATACGGCACTTAGCATAGCAACCAGCAAAAGGCTTTTCTCTACAGCTGATACGTGCTCGGGGTTGGAGTTATCCATTCGGCTGACAAGAATAAAAGATATAGCCATAAGTACGGCCAGCCCTGCTGCCGCCCACAGGCGGTCACTGCCGAGCCAAAAAATAGTAAGCCCCGAAATCACTAAATAACATACAGCAGGCATATGAGCGTAGGATGAACCAAATTTACGGGTGAACCAGACTACAGTAGTGCGCTTTTCGGGAGAGGCCTGCATATCCGCTTCCCGGTCCGGGATGTGGTGGACCATCACCCAGGCCAGACAGATCATAGCATTGATAAAGGCGTTCTGCCAGGCCCATTCCGGAATGTTTCCAAGCGCCAGCCATGCTCCTCCGAGACCGAGTGAAAATATGGATGGAAACAGGCTCAGCCATTCTCCGAGAAATGGCTTGTAGCTGAGGCTGAGCGGCGGAAGGGAATAAGAAGCCGCAGCCCAGATGCCTATAAGAAGAAGCACGCCTACTTTAAAGTAGCCAAAGATAAAACAAAGCACGGCGGCCACAATCAGTGCGATAGCGAGCCATTTTCCCACCAGCCATAATGATTTTAGCGACATGGCGTTGGTCTGTAGAACGCGGCTCCCGCCGGAAAGAATAGCAGGGCTGTGTTCATCCGTGCCTGAAAGATAGTCAGCATAATCATTAAAAGCATGAGTGAGAAGACCATGAATAAGAAAAGCGCCAATGGCCAGGAGAATAAAAATGGCTGTTAAATAAGAAGCAGGGAAAGACGAATATAAAAAAAGCGGCAGCATGGTAGAGATAATCGTAGCGATGCTTGAGGATATAACGGCAATGGCACGAACAAGCATCCACGCACTGCGCAGCGTTCCGGCGAACTGATTGGCCATCCACATCCTTCCTTTCTGGTTCCTGATGATTTCAATTTTTCTGGTACCAGTATCCCATTTTCTGGCGGTTTCGTACAGCCTCCAGAGGAGAAGAGGCGGCATAGGACAGTAAAAAAGGCGCTGTTCTATAAAAGAACAGCGCCTGCGGCTGCACCGCTGAAAACGATTACCCACGGCGGAAGCTTCCAGAAGGCAAGCATCGTGAATAGAAAAGCAGCTAGTATAAAATCAAGGGAGGACGTAATGGATGAGGTCCAGATTGGATTATAAAAGGCAGCCAAAAGGATACCTACAACAGCAGCATTTACACCGGTCAACACGCCTTTCATATGAGTGTTTTTACGGAGCAGGGACCAAAACGGCAGCGCTCCGATAATTAAAAGGAAAGCCGGTAAAAAAATGCCTGCAGAAGCGACCAGTGCTCCCTGCCAGCCGGACAGGACCGTGCCCAGGTAAGAAGCAAAGGTGAATAAAGGTCCCGGTACGGCCTGGGCTGCCCCGTAGCCTGCAAGAAACGTCTCTTCACTCATCCATCCGGTCGGAACAAACTCCCTTTCCAGCAGAGGAAGCACAACGTGGCCGCCGCCGAATACAAGTGACCCGGCCCGGTAGAAGCTGTCAAACATAGCTACGAAGGTGGAGCCGGTCCATTCCCGCACAAGCGGAAGTAGAGCGAGCAGAACAAAAAAGAGTATCAGGCAGAAAGCACCTGTTTTGCGCGAAACGGTTTCGATGACCTCCGAATTATCTGCCTCCTGGACCGAGCGGTACAGCACCCAGCCGGCTCCGCCTGCTGCCAGTATGACGAGTACCTGTGCAAGTGAGGTCTGCCATAAAAGGGTACCGCTCATGGCGAGCAGGGCGATGGTGCGCCGCTGAAGATCAGGCGTGAGCTTCTGGGCCATGCCCCATATCGCATGGGCAACGACTGCCACAGCGACAATTTTCAGTCCCTGGAGCCAGCCGGCATCGCTGACGTCGAGGCCCTCAAGTGCGAGGGCGAAGATCACTAAAGCAATAACGGAAGGAAGTGTGAACCCCAGAAATGAAATAAACCCTCCAACGAGACCGCCGCGCACAATGCCTATTCCTATGCCGACCTGACTGCTGGCGGGGCCGGGGAGAAACTGACATAAGGCAACCAGGTCCGCATAGCTCTGCTCGTCGAGCCACTTTCTGCGCCGTACGTATTCTTCATGAAAATAGCCTAAATGGGCGATAGGACCGCCGAAAGAGGTCAGCCCCAGCCGGGTGGAAATCAAAAATATTTCCAGCCATTTTCGGCCCAATGTTTTTCCCATGGCGTTCTCTCCTATCCTTACTTGATTTCTTTAAACAATTCATAAGCTTTTGCGCGGGCTTCCTGCAAAATGCCGGCTCCTTTATCTGTGGTGGTATAATATTTACGGATTTTTCCGTTCACGTTTTTATTTTCTTTGTGTAAAAGGCCGTCATTTTCCATAGCATGGAGAATAGGGTAAAGAGTGCCCGCACTCATTGAATAGCCGTGTTCCTGCAGTTCCTCAAGCATCCATTGCCCGTATACGGGATGCTCGGAGGCATGGTGCAGAATGTGAATGTGAATGAAGCCTAAAAAAAGCTTGCGAAGCGTTTTATCTTCCATGATCGATCATCCTTTCGGATTCCGATATCGAAATCCGATATCGGAATAGTAACAATTAATTTTTATTATAGCAAGAGGGGAACACAAATTTGAAACCCTGCCGGAAAAATGAAAAACGGCTCCGCTGGCTGGCGGAGCCGTTTTAGGTGCTTAAAGACTGTTCGTCTGTTCAAGTTCTGCTTCTACAATGTAACGATCAGGAGCACTGCCGATATAGTCAAAAGGATAGCAGGTGGTGAGCGTAAGGGTTGGCTCGTCTTTGTCGACAATGACAGAGCGGTCCTCTGCGTCCGTCACCCATGTTTTCTGCAGCCGGTACACGTACTGGGTGTTTTCATACTCGACGATAAGAGAGTCCCCGTCTTCAAGTTCGTCAAGCCCGGTGAAAACCGTGTCCCGGTGACCGCTGAGCACCGTGTGGCGTGACTCGTCCGGAGTGGTTGTCCATTCACTGACATACATACCAACGCCCTGATCAAGCGATGTATCATCTGTACCCCAATAGACGGAATAAGAGTTGCCAAGCTCCGGAATTTTTAATTTGGCTACATTTTCACCTTTATCCCATTGCTCTATTTCATCGCTCATCACCGCCGAATCTCTGCTGTTGTCGGAGGAATCTTCGTTAGGTGTCGTGTCTGTATTGTTTCCTTCAGGAAGCGTATAGGCTCCTGGTTCCCCAGCAGCTTCCACGCTGGAGGAATCATCCTGCTCTTCGGAGTTATTATCGTCCGGGGCTTCCGCTGATTCATTCGTAGAATCAGTGATAACGTCTTCTTCGTTGGTGGAAATTTTATCTACGCCTGCTCTGGCATCAAACCACTGGTATCCGAAATATCCGGTAATACTCAGCCCGATAATAATCATTGCAATAAATACTTTTTCCATATAGGCTCACTCCAGTAAAAGGACATAACAGACTGCAATAGGCATTACTATTATTTCCATAATACATGGTCCATGGAGAAAAAAACAACCTTCACCCAAGAGGTGAAGGCTGCGCGCTCGAAAGGTTATTATGCCTGCTGGCGGCGTCTTGTCCAAAGCAGAGCTCCGCCGGCCAGGCCTGCAAGGGCCAGGCCTCCAGCCATATAGGCCGGATCGGTGCTTGCTGTTTCAGGCATTTCTCCGCCTTCAGCGCCTTCTTCCATTGAGGCACCATCCTCAGACATGCCTTCTTCAGGCATCTCTTCCATGCCGTTCATTCCGTCCATGCCTTCCATTTCATCCATCGGTACAGCTTCATTCATGACTTCCTCCGGCACAGTAATATCACCGACGCTGTTGAAGTTGGAATAGGTGGAATCAGCTGTCAGGTTCATGTCTGTTGTGATTTCTTCCATCTCATAGGAAGCATCCAGATTAATGGTGCTCGCTGTCATGTAATGCGTTTCCTTATCTACGGTCAAACTCATGGATACGTCCTGAATATTAATCATACTCCAGGTCTCTTCCATCATTTCCTCATCAGCCATGCCGCTTCCCATATCCGACTGCATCATTCTACTGGCTGCTTCTTCTATCTCTTCACCGCTTCCTTCGTATGTGAGCACGTAGGAGTTCTCGGTCTCTTCTACATCCATCTCGTCAGCAAAGGACTCTGAAGCTCCCATATGCATGCCTGGATTTGTGGTCATCTCTTCCATGCCACCCATCATGTCTCCGGGCATCATTGTCCAGCTGCCATCCGGCATTTCTACGTAGTAACCGTCTTCTGTCCAGTACATTTCTGTGGACACTTCTTCACCGCTGACCGGATCGACCGTATTAGTTGTCTGGCGGAGAGCGAAAGGGTCCATCGTAATATCCTGTTCCGATGTGGAGCTGTTTGTTATTGTTTCCCCTTCGCCAGCGGCATTTGTAATTTCCTGTGAAATTTCGGTGGTGGCAGAGTAGCTGTCGAGCTCAGCCATAGTTTCATTTGACTGCTGCAGAACGTCCCCTGCATTCATCTCTTCTGCCTGGGCGGGTATTGCGATTACACCGAGAGCTAAAAAACCGGCGCTGCTTCCTGTTATCCATTTTTTCATCATTATTCGTCCCTTCTTTTGTTTCATGTATTCGGCAAAAGCTTATGTGGTAAACCACTGGCTTCTGGTATTCTATGGTAATTTTACCTTATAAATGTCGGAAATAAACGCATTTTTTAAAAATATGTGAAAAAATATGTGAAAAAAAGCCCATACAGCCATATTTTATACAGGCTTCGGGCTTAAAAAAACGGCGGGAGCTTAAGCATGCCGGGCACGGGGGAAATATCTGCTTTTTTTCGCCTCGCGGCTATTTTTTACATGAAGAAGAATAAGCCCGGAAATGACCAAAATTAAGCCGGCAGCCTTCATCCATCCAAATGATTCCTGAAAAAGCAAAATGCCTGCTACGGCTGTTAAGGCAGTGCCAAGACCTGCCCATACAGCATAAGCAACAGATAACGGGATCGATTTTAAGGCGAGGCTCAGAAAGAAAAAAGCCGCGATAAATGCTATAAAAACAGTCAGAGAGGGAATAAGGTTGGTAAAACCTTCGGAAAGCTTCAAGGATGTAGAAGCAATAACCTCAAATAAAATCGCAGCAAATAATAAAAGAACAGCACGCATACATTATTCCTTCCTTTCATCCTAAATTCATTAAAAGAATACCAATTACCAGACAGACAATACCTAAAGTATTCGTTTGATTCATCTTTTCCCTAAAGTAAAAAACGCCGATGCAGGTAGTCAAAATGGTGCCAAGGCCGCTCCATGTAGCATAAACGACACCGAGCGGAAGAGTTTGAAGAACGAGAGCGAGCAGGTAAAAAGCAATACCCATGCCGGCTGCAAAGCCAATAGACGGAAGCAGCCTGGTAAAACCATACGAAAGCTTGAGCATGGAAGAAGCGAATACTTCGCATACGACAGAGATAATAATGAGCACATAAACCATTACATTTCTCCTTCGTCAAAGCGTCTCAAAAGGTTTTGAAGCAGACGCTCAGCCTGCGCAAGGGGCATTGTATTAATTTCAAAAATATGTGAAAACCAGATGCCGTCACTTAACAGCCGGATCATCGAGGCTTCATCAGCTTGAAAAGCATCGTAAGCAAAAAGTGCCTGCCAGCGTTCATTGTATTCCTTCCAAAGATCGAGCACCTCTTTGTGATCAGCAAGGGTGGCAAGCAGACTCGCATTTATTAAAAAATTGCTTCCCGATCGAAGCTCTTCGAGCGTTGCTTCCGCATAAGCTTTAATATAGCTTCCGCCAGTGCTTTGTTTTTCTTCAATTAATTCATGAAACCGGGCAAGCGCATAAGCATTCATTTCGTATACGAGCCGTTCTTTATTTGGAAAATGATAAAGCAGACCGCCTTTACTCACTTCCGCTTCATCTGCCACAGCGTGCAGAGTTAGGCGGTTAAAGCCATCCCTGCGAATGATGCGGGCGGCAGCATGCATAATCTCTACTCGTTTACTCATTTTTGATTCTCCTTTAGCAGTTAACAGTCTGGACGGTACAGTAAAAAGTGTACCAGAGGAACGGATAAAAGGCGAAGAAGAAGACAGCCTATCCATAACTGGTGCAAGGATCTGTATAAAAAAAGATGGAGCCGCGGAGCGCTGAGGCGCAGACTGGGGCCTGAATGGGGGGAGGAGGCCGTGGTGTTTAGCCAACTTTTTGTTAATTTAACCATTTTAGTGACGTTCCTTTTTTTTTATTACCAGGTGTTCCGGGAGCATTCCTTTTCACGTGTAACCTCCATTCCAATGAGGCTGTTTACCGGTGTGCTGTTTGGCGTGCTCGGCATGGTGTTAATCGGATTTGGGATCAGGGTTAACGAATACACCCTGCTCGACCTGCGTCATATTCCAATTATGGTTAGTGCTTTATTTGGTGGATGGTTGCCTGCAGTAACAGCTGCGGTCATTATTTCCTTTTCCCGTCTTGCAATCGGTGGAGGGGTGATTGTTCTGTATCCGCTCAGCATGATTATTTTCAGCACGGCGGTGTCTATTTTTATCGCCCGGATGGTACGGAATCCGTGGCTTGCAGCATTCTATATGCTTCTATGCTCCAACATTTACTTTCTCATTATTATGATATACCAGCTGAATACTGTGAATCTTTACATGGAAGTGACACTCAGCTATTGGTTTGTGTCCTTTACCGGAGCGTTTGCAGCAGTATATATGGTAAAGCGGCTGACCTATTCCAATCAGCTGCTTCATAAGTACCGGGCAGAGTCTTTAAAAGACCCACTTACGGGGCTTGATAATCCGAGAAGCTTTGCGTATTCGTTAACAAAAAAACTCGAACAGGCTTCAAAAATGAAGCAGGCAGTCTCATTGCTCATTATCGATATCGATCATTTTAAAGACATTAATGACCGTTACGGCCATGCAGCTGGAGATGATATTTTAAGGCAGCTTGGCACCGTGCTTCTTGAAATGGTCCGGCCGGAGGATTCTGTGTACCGCAAAGGCGGAGAAGAATTTACGGTTATATTGTCCAATTGTCCAGCGTTTCAAGCAGTCGATATCGCTGAACGAATAAGAGAACGGGTGGAAAAATATCCTTTCCTCACGGATCATCAGACATTGTATATTACTGTGTCGACCGGGGTTTCAATATTTCCTGAGACAGCTGTAGAGGAAAGAGAGCTGTTTAAGCAGGCAGACGACGCTTTGTATCAGGCAAAAAACCAGGGTCGTAATCAGACATGCATGTACTCGAAAAAAGACCTTATAAAATAGGTCTTTTTTATTGTTTGTAAATAATTGAGTCTTTTTTATAAATATGTATTCGGAAAAGTGTTTTTAAAACAGTTTATTGGGTATAAAGTATTAATGATATATAATAAAAAAGAACTAGAGAGGTATTCGCCATGCAAAAAACAAAAAATAACGATCAGGTATTAGACACGTCCCAGGTTTTACGTGCGCTGGAACAGTCGCTCGCTATCATTGAGTTCGATCTCAATGGACGGGTGCTGTGGGCAAACCACAATTTTGCTGCGGTGATGGAGTACCATGAAGAAGATATGGCAGGAATGCATCACCGGCAGTTCTGCCCCCCGGATTTTGCCTCAAGCCGGGATTATGAAAGATTTTGGCAGGATCTTCGCGCGGGAAAATCCTTTCAGGATAAAATACAGCGGACGACGCGAAGCGGTAAGCTGGTAAGGCTTCAAGCTACGTACATGCCGGTGCTTGATGACGCGGGGAATGTCCATGCGGTGTTGAAGGCAGCGACAGATATTACCCTCCGGGAAGATGAAATGACAAATGTGTCAGATTCTGTGCAGAACATGTCTGAGGAGCTGTTAAAGAGGGCGGAGGACGGAATGACAAAAAGTCGTGAGATTACTGAAAACTCCCGGCAGGTAGTGCAGGAGGCGAATAACAATCTTGCAATTCTGGAGTCATTGGAGCAGCAGGCGGATTCTATCAGAGGGATCGTAAAAACGATCCGCGAAATTGCTGACCAAACGAATATGCTAGCTTTAAACGCAGCGATTGAGGCTGCAAGAGCAGGGGAGCACGGCCGGGGATTTACGGTAGTGGCAGATGAAGTACGGAAGCTGGCGACTAGAGCCCATTCCTCCATCCAGGAGGTAAACAGTCACGTCGAGGGGATCACTGGGGAAGTAAGTAAGATCAGTGAGGGCACGATCCGTTCCCAAAAAGGAATGGAAAACAGCCAGGAGCATATTAGGGAGGCTGTAAAAGAATTCGAACATATTGGCGCAGCAGCGAGAGGCCTCGAAGAAAGAGCAAAGCAATTCCGGCATATCTTATAAAAGGCAGCGGACAAACATCCCTGCTTTTTTATTTGCAAAAAATGAATGTAAAACTTTAGATTTAGTTCAAATGAACTGTATATAATATATGTCATGCTATAATAAATACATTTCCAATTAATTGTATTAAACATTGTAGTAAAGGAGAGAGCACATATGGCGGTACGACCTGAATTACTTATGCGTCTTCGTATCGAACAGCCCATTATTCAAGCCGGAATGGCCGGTGGGGTCACCACTCCGGAATTAGTAGCAGAAGTCACAAAAGCAGGCGGGCTTGGGACTATAGGAGCCGGATATATGACTGCAGAGAGCCTTCGCTCTACTGTTCAGCTTGTAAAAGAGCAGACGTCGCGCCCGTTTGCGGTAAATGTTTTCGTGCCGGAAACTCCGGAAGTGATCGCTGAAGATGTTCAGGCAGCCAATGAAAAGCTCTCCCTGATTCATAAAGAATTAAAATCGGAGCCTCAAGCAATGCCTGAAAAGCTGTCTTCTTTCTTTGAAGAACAGCTCGAAATTATTATAGAAGAAGAAATTGCGGTTTGCAGTTTTACCTTCGGCATTCCTTCTGCTGCACATGTTCAGCGGTTGAAGTCCCACGGCGTCTTTTTGATCGGTACTGCCACAACAGTTGAAGAAGCCGTTCAAAATGAACAGGCAGGGATGGATGCGGTGGTGGCCCAGGGAAGTGAAGCCGGCGGGCACCGTGGGACCTTTGCAGAATCCTTTGGGAAGGCGATGATCGGAACAATGGCCTTAGTGCCTCAGGTAGTGGACGGGGTCAACATTCCTGTAATTGCAGCTGGGGGAATTATGGATGGACGCGGTATTTTGGCTGCGCATGCCCTCGGTGCGGGAGCAGTGCAGATGGGCACCGCTTTTTTAACAAGCAGGGAAAGTGGCGCCCCGCCGGCCCATAAGCATGCAGTATTGATGAGTAAAGAAACAGACACTGCTGTTACTTCCATATTCAGCGGCAAGCCGGCTAGAGGAATTGCGAATAAAATGATGGTATGGATGGAGGAGCTCGAGTACAATTGGCCGCCGTACCCCATTCAAAATATGCTAACACAGCCGATTCGAAAAGAAGCGGCCAGGCAAAACGAGCCTGCATTTATGTCTCTCTGGAGCGGCCAGGGCACACGACTGAGCGTACAGGAGCCGGCAGGAGCCATGATTAAGCGTCTTACGGAAGAGGCGGAGGAAACATGGGAAAGCCTTTAGAAAGACCCCGTATGTTCTGTTTGTTAAAATGAAAACATCATAAAAACAAAGGAGCAGAACGAATGGCGTTATCGAAGGATTACAACGAGAGACTCGCCGGGGAAAAAGAAGGACTAACGTACCGCGACCCTGTTGGTGAATTGATTCGGGAGCACGAAAAAAAGGGTGGCTTTGACAATCTGCCGGGACGCGGCAGGCCGCTGACAAAGGAGTATCTGCAAAGCGACACCTTTGACACTCTTTTAAAGCGAAACGGATTTGTGCCTTCGTGGGTCCGGCTGCAGCGGGAAATCCGGGAGGATCTCGGGCGGGTGCTGAAGCAGCAGACGGATGAAGCAATTTCTGATCGCCGTATAAAAAAAGAAATCGGTAAAATCAATAAAAAAGTCCGCCGGTACAATCAGCTTTGTCCAGCACCAAGTCTGCAAAGGCGTTTAATAGAGAAAGAAAGCCTGCACAGCCAGTATGAGCGGTGGCATTAAAAGTTGCTGAAAAAGCGCGTGTAAGTTCCACGTGAAACGTCGAATTGATTATAGTTTTCTGTGCTTTCAGTCTCCGTCTGCTGGCGGAGACTTTTTAGTTGCTCCAAAGCTTAAAGCATTTAAAACTCTGAAGCCTCTCTCATTAAAAAGAGGAAAAGAAGGTTATTGTTATACTCGAGAGGGTAAAACGGGAAAGAGTTCTTAAATATTTAAGGTTCCAGGTTATTGGTCGTGAACAGACGGAAGGAGTCAATGCTTTATTACCGCTACGCTATCAATTGTTGCATTTATACTTTCTGCCGCAGTTTCAGTGTTTTCAGCTGTGAAATTGTCAGGCTATGCAGATATTATCAGCAGAAATACGAAGATTGGCGGGCTGCTGGCGGGCACTATTCTGCTTGCCGTTGCTACCTCTCTTCCTGAATTAACCGCAACCATCTCGGCAAGTGTCATCGGAAATGCAGATATTGCTGTAGGCAATGGACTTGGAAGTATTATTTTTAATATTTTCTTTTTGTTTTTGTTGGATATTTACTTTCGGAACAAACGGTTGTTTCTTAAAGTATCAGACGACCATCTCTATACGGCTGTTATTGCTCTTCTGCTCTGTGTGGTCACAGCTGGCGGGCTGATACTTCATTACCCGCTCTCCTTTTTTGGGGTAAGTGTGATCAGTCTGCTGGTTGTTGCTATTTACACCGGCGGGATGCTTTATATATCTAAAAAGCAGAACGACACTGCAGATGAGGGCAAACAAGCTTCGCCGGACCAGAATGTAAATATCCGGCGCACTGTTATTAAATTTATCACATTTGCTGCGATCATCTTTGTATCCGGAAGTGCACTTTCTATATCCGGGGACCTGATGTCGAGCACTACAGGCATCAGCGCTACGGCAGTCGGCAGTATTCTTGTCGCAACCGCTACTTCCCTCCCTGACGCCGTCAGCGTATTTGTAGCACTTCGGCTGGCTAATGTGAATATGGCGATCGGCACGATTCTTGGAAGTAATATCTTCAATGTGCTTGTGACAGCCATCGGTGACGTATTTTACCGTGGGGGCAGCATATGGGTAGATACGAGCAACCAGACAACAGTGGTCGCTGTAGCCGGATTTGTGCTCACGGCTCTTGTAATGATTATAGTGAAAAGGGACCGGACCAAAAATGCGTTCACCTACATGATGCCGTCGCTTGTAGTCGTGATCGGCTATATGGTTATGATTGCTTCGATTTTATTTTATAACGGAAGCACGTAAAAGCAGGCAGCCGCCTGCTTTTTTTAGTAACAAAAGAACATGGCCAGGCGCATTAGTTGCATGAGCAACTAATTATTTATATGGTGGGTAGAGTAAAATATAGACAAAGGAGTAATCAAAGTGTCTCAAAAGCTGGCTATACTATCCATTTCGCTGATCACCGTTATGGCAGGAGCTACTATTTCTCCGGCGCTCGGTTCCATTTCTGAAGCTTTTCCGGATGCCAATGAAACCTCGATTAAATTAATTAATACCCTGCACGCATTGTTCATCATTCCATTTACTTTTATATCAAGCCGGCTCACGAAACGAGTGTCCAAAAAATCTGTTTTAACAGCCGGACTCATTCTTTATGTCATTGGAGGTCTGGGAGGGGCTTTTGCTCCCACGCTTTGGCTGCTGCTCGTTTCAAGAGCGGTGCTCGGTATTGCTGTCGGATTGATCATGCCCATATCGACGAGTCTGATTCCAGATTTTTACGAAGGTAAAGAAAAAACTGTCATGATGGGAAGAGTGAGTGCCTCCAATCAGCTGGGCGGTATTATCTCCATCGTGCTTGCGGGCATACTGGCAGGTATTTTATGGAGGCTGACATTTGTAGTTTACGGCCTGGCCCTGCTGGTGCTGGTGCTTGTCTTCCTTTTTCTTCCGAAACAAAAGCCGGAAGCGGCATCGGTGTCAGAAGACAGCTCATCGAGGGGAGTGGAAAAGCCTATTTTTGCTCTTGCCGGCAGTATGTTTATTGTCTTCTTATTCTTTTATTCCATTCCGACGAACATGGCAATCTTTCTGCAGGAGAGCAATATTGCTGCTGCTTCCCTGGCCGGGGTGATGATTGCTTCTTTAAACGTAGGAGGCTTTGCCGCAGGCTCGATGCTTGGCAGCATCACTAGCCGGCTGGGCAGATGGACAGTCCCTTTACAGCTGGCTGTAACTGGTCTCGGGTTCGTCCTTATCGCTTTTGGCGGACAGGCAGTATTGATTACAATAGGGATCGTTTTGATTGGTATCGGGCTTGGTACAGTTATTCCGTTGATTTTTGACCGTGTGACGAAGGTGTCGAGCGCTGCCCAGATGTCTTTAGCAATGGCGGTAGTGCAGAGCTTTATGTATTTCGGGCAGTTTATGTCGCCGCTCGTGCTGGATGTTGTCGGCCGTCTGGCGGGCGGTTCGGTCGGTACCAATCAGTTCATATACGCTTTTTCCGGCTTCACGGCTCTTGTAGTGGCAGCGATGGTGTTTTTGTTTAAAGCTTTCGGGAAACGTAAAGCTCCGGAGGAGGAGAAATAGTATGACTGTTTATTCTGTGGGAAAATGGGCAGCTGTTATTCAGCGCTACACTCATCAATATATTGATAAACGATTCAATCATTTTGGTTTAGGGAATACAGAAGTGCTTGTACTTTTAACGTTATACGCTCAGGAAAATGTACCTCAGGAGTACATTACCAGGCAGATAGTGATGGATAAAGCTACAATTACGCGCGCTATAAAACGCCTCGAAGAAAAAGGATATCTTTACCGGAAAGAGAGCGTTTCGGACCGGAGGGAAAAGATCGTTTTTCTTTCTGAAGCGGCCTGGAAAATAGAAGAAGAGATTTCAGAAGCGATGCGGGAATGGACAGATATTATGACAAAAGAGTTTACAGAGGAAGAAAAACAAACGCTTCTCAGGCTCATGGAAAGAGCGGCAGAGGGGGCGAGGGCTGAAGTGGAGCCCGGGTAGAGTGTTTGTGACAGTAGGCGGCTCATGGTAGCATAAAGGTATATACTTCGTATAATTCGATTATTCCCCCGGCGTTTACTGCCTTTCATCATTTATTCCTATTAATTTCTATCCGTGTATATTCCATATATAGGAGGTGTATAGTTACTTGCGAAGAGAAACCAAATTTTTATTTTCTTTTATGCCTTTCACTACCTACGATAAAGAAAAAAGCCGTTTGAAGGAGCAGCGCCAAAAAGGATGGCAGGTGCAGGACTGCTCTTTGCTCGGCTATTCTTTGTCGGAAGTAAGGGAAGAAGAAAAGGAATACCAGTTCATCATGTCGAAAGATTATCAGGGATTGCGGAAAATTTCTGAAGATGAATGGACACTTCTGTGTTCCTCCCCGGTACTCCACATATTTGAAGGGGAGAAAGATGCTTCGTCCTTTCAGGACCACTGGACGCTTTATTTTTTGGAGGAGTACCGGAAAAAGTGCCGGAGGTGGGGGATTACAGCTGCAGTAAGTGCCCTTTTGTTTATAGTATTTCTGCTTTTGGTCATAACTGATTTGAACCTGCCGGGCATGGCGGTGAATTTTGCCTTTTTTATGCTTTCTTTGTTCACGGGAATAGTAGCCTTTACCGTGATAAGGTGGCTCCGGACGCTTACTGTCATCATTCAGGCTAAGCAGATTGTCAGTAACGGCACAGAATAATATTTTATCCTGTACATGAAAGGAAGGCCTTCATGGAAGAAGAGCTTCGCTATTTGAATGATGAGGACAAAAAACGTTTTGAAGAAATTCAGGCAATGTTGGAAAGAAATCTTTCGTATGACGACCAGAAAAAGCTCGTGACAGAGCTGGCAATACTGCGTGAAAGAAACGAACTCAGAAAAAGATCCCGGCCGGAATAGGCACGGGATCTTGCTGTATTTATTCCTCTGGTTTAATACATACAGCGATGCCAAGAGGGTAGTGAACACCGGGACGGACGGGATGTTCGAAAGCGACTCCCTGCTGGTAATACAACTGCAGCCTCTCCCACGGCCAGTCTTCTCTTGATAAGAGCTCTTCCCATTCCTCTGTCGTCAACTGATGGTAATGAAAAGGGGAATTGCTGGGCTTGTGCCTTCCCTGGCCGAAGGGCGTAGAAACGATGAGTGTACCGCCAGGCCGGAGGAGGGCGTACATACGTTTCATAAAGATACGGTCATCGGGCACGTGTTCAAGGGTCTCAAAGGAAACAATCGTATCGAACGTGCCTATCTGCAGCGGGAGATTCTCATCAAGAGCATCTCCTGTCTGGAAAGAAAGCTGGGGATGATAATAGTGCTTCTGGGCAAATGCTATCGCTTCAGCGTCAATGTCGACGCCGAGCACATAGTCTACCTCACGTTTTTTGCCTTTAGCTGTCATCTGGGCCCCGTAGCCGACCCCGCAGGCAATATCAAGCACGCGGCCCTTTGCGTACGGCATGGCAAAATAATAGCGGGCCAGATGCTCAAGCAGCATACCGTTGGTCGGCTTCATTTGTGAAGGGATGATTCGTTCTCCTGTGTCTTTTAGCACGAATAGTCACCGCTATCTGTATAGTTTAGTCTTCTCATCATATAAAAAGAAAGAAGGGAATTGCAAGGCTGAAAAATATCACGGGAGGCAGCAGCTGCCGGTACGCAGCATATGATACATATTTGACAAACAGGAGAGCATCGTTTATATTTTTTATATACCCACATGGGTAATAAAAAGAAATGAAGGCAATATAAATAAATACTCTATTTGAAAGGAGGAGCCTTTCATGGAATACAATGATCAAATGAAAAACCGGGTAAAAAGGGTAGAGGGGCAGGTCCGCGGTGTTCTTCGAATGATGGAAGAAGAAAAAGACTGTAAAGAGCTTGTTTCTCAGATGAATGCTGCACGTACAGCGCTCGATCGAGCGATCGGTCTGGTAGTGAGTGCGAACCTCGAGGAATGTGTGCGTGAACAGATAGAAAAAGGGGAAGACAGCGAAGAGCTGATCCAGGAAGCTGTTAATCTTTTGGTTAAAAGCAGATAATAAACCGAGTTAATGAATTTTTAAAAGAAATAAAAGAAGCTATTGAGTATATACTGAAATAGGGAATAGATCAAGCTTTTTAATGATTATAATCCGCGTTCTTCCATGAAGAGCGCGGATTATTTAGTATGAACTATTGTCGTTTTTTTTATACATTTTAAATAGTTCATCTCCAGCAACAGGCGGACTGTATAAATAACCTTGATATTCCTGACATTTTTTCTGTCGTAAAAGATTTAATTGCAGCGGGGTTTCAATACCCTCTGCTATAACATGAAAATTCAATTGTCCTGCAAGGTGTAGAATACTTTCGACAATAGCTGTTTCACGTGAAACGCCGTTCATGCCCTGAATAAATGTTTTATCAATTTTGAGCGTATCAAGAGGAAAATCCTTTAAATATCCAAGTGACGAATAACCGGTACCGAAATCATCCAGAGAAAGCTTCACACCGATATTTTTTAACTGGTGGAGAACAGGGACAGCTTCTGTAGCATGCTGGATAATATTTTCTGTCAGTTCAAGCTCAAGCACAGACGGCTCGAGACCCGTTTCCTTCAGTGTTTCGGCCACCGTTGAAGAAAAATCGCTCTGCTGAAATTGAATAGTGGAGATATTCACGGACATTCGGGAAAGGGAAAAGCCTTCTTTCTTCCAGGCTCTGGCCTGGCGGCATGCTTCTGTTAATATAAAACGGCCAAGGGGAATAATCAGACCGGTTTCTTCTGCTAAAGGAATAAATTCATCCGGTAGAGTTAATCCAAGCTCCGGATGCTCCCAACGGACTAAAGCTTCCACCCCTTTAATTTCGCCAGTGAGAGTATCAATCTGCGGCTGGTAAACTAAAATGAATTCATTACGCTCGATGCCTTTTCGCATCCCTGCTTCCAGCAGAATTTTTCTTGAGACATTTTCATTCATATCTTCAGTGAAAAAACGATAACGGTGCGTGCCCTTGTTTTTAGATTTATACATCGCAGTGTCCGCATTTTTAATCAAAGCATCAGTGTTTTTTCCGTTTTCAGGAAAAAGACTGATGCCGATGGAGGCAGACACAAACATTTCAAAGCTGTCAATAATAATCGGGTCATTCAACACATCCAGAATACTTTCGGCCATATGAGCTGCCTGATAGCCTTCCACACGGGAAAGAACCACAACGAATTCATCACCACTCTGCCTGGCTAAAAGATCCTTTTTTTGAAGAAGGCTGTTAATACGGGCGGCCACTTCTTTAAGCAGCAGATCCCCCGTAGCATGGCCGAACCTATCATTTACGTTTTTAAAGCGGTCCAAATCGATAAACAAAACGGCAAGGGAGGGGCCCTTTTCAGCACCGGAGTCCAGACAGGCATCCAGATATTCCTGAAGCATTCGCCGGTTGGGCAGCCGGGTGAGTTCGTCCCGGTAAATGAGTTCTTCAATCCGTTTTTGATAGCAGACCCGCTCTGAAATATCCCGTATGATACCGGTCACGTAAGAATGCGTACCGCTTTGCTGTCCGGAAAGGGAAAGCTCTATAGGAAAAGAGATGCCGTTTTCATGAAGGGCCTCCAATTCGTAAGTATTGCCGGAGGAGCCCCCGTCAGGTAAGGATTGGTAACGTTCAAATCGTTGCCAGTAGATCTGTTTATATTTTTCAGGCACAAGAGCGGTAAAGTAAGAGCCAAGAATGTCAGCTTCCTTGTAACCAAAGATCGTTCTGGCCGCCTGATTCCAGGCTACTATCCTTCCGTATTCGTCTAACGTAATAATGGCATCATTGGCCGAATGGATAATGGATTGATACAAATCATCCAGCAGGCCATAGCGGCTTTCGCTTGATTCTACCTTTCTGTCAAAAAAAGCAGCGATAAGAGCAATAGAAATAATCGCAGTAATACTGACACTGATAAAAATGGAAAGCATATGCGAATCAACGGTGCCAGCAGGCGTTACACTGCCCTCATCTGATTGAAAAGAAGCTGCTGCCATACCTGTATAATGCATACCTGAAATGGCTGCTCCCATAATTGCTGCGCTGCTCATATAAGCGATTTGGCTGAGAGACCGGCTTGGGTTGCCCGGCACTGAAGAAAACAGGCGGAGAGCGGTAAAGGAGGCACCGACAGCAATAACAATAGACAGGAAAACAAGCCAGGGATTGTAGGAAACGGAGGCTGGCATCTGCATTGACTCGATGCCTACGTAATGCATAGAAATGATGCCCGTTCCGACGAGACAGGAGCCGGCGGCGTGATAAAGAAGCCGCGGCCGGGTGAATTGAATAATGGCAAATGCAGCCCAGCTTGAAAGTATGGCCAGCAGAATACTTAAAGTTAAAAGAAGCGGTTCATAAGAAACGGGCATGCCAATGTCATAGGCGAGCATGGCCACAAAATGCATCGACCAGATGCCGCCCCCGAGAGACACTGCTCCCCCGGCAGTCCATAAGTGCTTATTTGCATAGTTCGTATGTACAACGCGGCCGGCAATATGAAATGCAGCATACGAAGCAAATACGGCGATGAACACCGATAAAAAAATGAGAGAAATAGAATAGGTTCCGGACAATAAATTCATAAGCATTGCTCCTGCCTTATTCAGTCAAAAGTAGGTAAATAGTTTTACAGCTAACGATATACCCTTGCGCTATACAAATCAATCAAACTTATTTATGTAATTATTATATTTTTAACATGTATATTAAGACATATATGTGCAATCAAAATTTTAAAGAGTTATACTTTTTTTAAATTTACCGGATGATTACAGGATAAAAAGGGTATAGATTTTAGGGCGATTGGCATAGGTTAAACTAAAAATTAATAAAGGTGGTTTCGCAATGCAGGGAGAGGACCGTGAAGTAGTATTTATCTCAGACAAGATCCATGCAATTATTCTTTTTCTGGATGATATTATCATTCAGGAAAAATATCACATGAAGGATATTGAAAAGCTTCAGCCTGAAACGATGGAATCTCAAAAGTATAAATCAGCGATTATTTTAAACATTATGGAACGCTCGGCAGAATTACTTCGTGGACGGTTTCCGGACTGCTGTGAGGCAGGGTCGCAGGTTACTTACACCGTGAAGGATCTGGAAAAGACGAGGGAAGATTTAAAAACAATTCACAATGAAACGTTTAAAGAGTACGGAATTATTAAATCCACGTACGAGCGGGGAGAAGAAAACGAGGATTCTTTTATTACGAAAACGGTCGTAGGCCTGGTGAACTATAATGTACATTTATTTGAAACGAAGTTTCTGGACTACATAGACCCCCACGCTCTCTAGGTGAAAAGAGGGAGTTTGCCGGGAAATGGTTTAAACAGAGTCAGAATTGTTTATTAGAATAGCAGTAAACATTAAAGGGAGGTTCTTATGAAACCATTCGTGAGAGAATACACTAATGACGAGGCTCTGCAGCAGGACGTTCAGCGTTTAGCTGAGAAGGGCATTGATAAAAGTAACGTGTACGTTATGACCCACGATAACGACCGCACCGGCCGTATCGCGGAGAATGCGAATGCCAACACTGTCGGCATGAAAGAAGAAGGAATAAAAAATGCAGTAGGAAATATGTTCAGCAAAAAAGGTGATGAACTCCGAAACAAGCTGCAGGAAATTGGGTTATCCCAGGAAGAAGCTCATGAGTACGAGGATGAACTCGATGAAGGAAAGATCCTTCTCATTGTGACAGACACTGAAGGGGTCAACACGATTATTTAACAGTGAAAGAATAGAGCCGCTCTCCAGACGGAGGCGGCTTTACGTTTGTCGATTGACAAACTTTTACAACAAGGAATAGAATAACGTTAGACTTTCCTTAGGGAAACTTTTTTTAATAGAGTGAAAAGGAGATTATATTATGGAGTGGTTTGCGGAGCTGCATCCTACACTGCAGGCGCTGATTGGCTCTTTGTTTACCTGGGGTATGACTGCAGCAGGCGCTGCGGTTGTGTTTTTTACGAACAGAAATAATCAGAAGCTGATGGATAGTATGCTTGCATTTGCCGGTGGGGTCATGATTGCTGCGAGCTTTTGGTCGCTTCTTTCTCCCGGCATTGATATGGCGGAGGAGCAGGGCCAAATACCTTATATTCCAGCTGTTATTGGTTTTTTACTTGGGGGTGTTTTTCTGTTATTGCTCGACAGGGTCATCCCCATGATGGATGAAGACACATATTTCACGGAAATAAAAGACAAGTATGCCAAGCACCGGACCACAATGCTTGTTTTTTCGATTACTCTGCACAATATTCCGGAGGGACTAGCTGTAGGGGTAGCGTTCGGGGCGCTGGCTTCGGAATTCAGCAGCTCTACGCTCGCTGGAGCAGTAGCGCTTGCGCTTGGCATCGGCATTCAAAACTTTCCGGAGGGAACTGCAGTATCGATGCCGCTTCGCCGGGACGGAGTGTCGAAAAAGAAAAGCTTTTTTTACGGGCAGCTGTCCGGTTTTGTAGAGCCGGTGGCTGCAGTAATTGGTGCTGCTGCGGTTATCATCATCCAGCCGCTGCTTCCGTTTGCTCTCAGTTTTGCAGCAGGAGCGATGATATTCGTCGTTGCCAAGGAGGTCATCCCCGGTTCCCAGGAAAAGGGCAACGTACGGCTCGCTACCTTCAGCCTGATGATTGGCTTCAGCGTCATGATGATACTGGATGTAGCTTTAGGGTAAAAGGGGCGGCTGAAGCAGAGAAAGCTTTTTCTGCTTCAGCTTTTTTTGCTGAAATTAAGGATTTTTTATCTGGAAGGCCGTTTTTTAATGAATTAAGGATAAAATCCATGCTCCCTTTTGTGATAAAGTAGCATAGATGAACAAACGGACCAGGAAGCTGAATTTATTTATAGTTTCTGGAGAAAATGCTGAAAAGGAGCTTCGACATGCGGGCTGATAAACCGAAAAACGGGTCGGGTCCCATTTTTTATGGATGGGCGATTGTGGCTTTATCCGCGTTAAGTATGTTTTTTTCCGGACCGGGCCAAACGTATTCGATTTCTATTTTTATTGATTATTACATTCAGGATTTTTCGTATTCACGTTCCTTTGTCTCTGGTATTTATTCGGTTGGTACTCTGGCTGCCGGTATTACTCTTTTTTTCGTCGGCCGTGCAATCGATCGTCTGGGCCAGCGTCTGGTAATGGGGGCTGCAGGAGTTCTTTTGGCTCTCGCCTGTATTTGGAATGCCTTTTTGACAGGTGCTGTAATGATGTTTATCGGCTTTTTTGCTATTCGATTATTTGGCCAGGGATCGCTGACCCTGGTTCCTAATACGCTTGTGCCACAATGGTTTGTGCAGAAGCGCGGCCGGGCCTTAAGTGTCATGGCGATTGGCGGTTTTGTCGGTGCCGCTGCCCTGCCCCCGTTGAACACATGGCTGATCCAAATGGTCGGCTGGCGGGACACATGGTTAATTTGGGGTGGACTGTTACTTTTTGTTTTTGTGCCGCTGGCTTTCTTAGTGGTGCGGAACCAGCCGCAGGATATTGGCCAGGAGCCCGATGGCAGAGGACCAGCGTCTCATGCGGAGGTCCGGGGCCAGCGAACAGGCATGCAGGAAAAAAGCTGGACCCTTCAGGAAGCGCGCAGAACCAGAGCCTTCTGGCTTATTCTTTTTTGTGTCAGCGTGCCGGCAATTGTAAACACAGGTGTTACCTTCCACTTAGTATCTATCGTAGAAGGAAAGGGTCTTTCGATTTCGCTTGCGGCATTAATTCTTTCCTTGATGGCTTTTATCGGTTTCCCGGTAACATTTGCTGTAGGGTATTTGGTGGACCGCATTGCTGTGCATTATGTGCTTGCGATGACGTTTGGGGTACATATTGTTTCACTTTTGGTGCTTTTAACTATAAATTCCTGGACAGGAGCTATCATTTTTGGAGTGCTGTGGGGAATAGCCCACGGCTTTGAACGTATTGTGTTAAGCATTGTGTGGCCCAATTATTTCGGCCCCAGGCATTTAGGGAGTATTAAAAGCATTGCCCAGACGGTAATGGTTATTGGCTCCGCTCTTGGTCCACTGCCATTTGGTATTTTTTATGACTGGTTTAATAATTATACGGCAATCTTATGGCTTATGATGCTTTTGCCGGCGACAGCTTTGGTTTTTGCTCTTTTATCCCCGAAGCCCTCCTGACAGCTTTATTACTAATATACCCTTGTTCCGCGGACCTATAAATCCGCGGATTTTTTGCATCAAAACAGGATCAGGAAGTCTTTGCACATTAAACAAGGGTAAGAGATAATAAATACATATTAAGTAAACGTTTTCAATCGCATGAAAAATTTCCAGCTGAATATGGTGGTGAGGATATGATTTCAAAATTTATGGCTCCCGAAATTATTTTCGGAGATCATTCGATTCATCAGGTAGGTGAGAGCTTTCTGCGTCTGGGAGCGCAGCGTGTACTCGTAGTAAGTGATCCGGGCGTCAAAGAAGCCGGCTGGACGGTCCAGGCTATGGAAAGTATACAAGCTTCCGGCCTTGAGTATCACCTTTTTTCAAATATTAGTACGAACCCTGACACAGCTCAGGTAGTAGAAGGTGTAGAATCCTATCATAAAGCCCGGTGTGACGCTGTACTTGGCATTGGGGGAGGAAGTGCGCTGGATGTGGCTAAAGCGGTGGCTGTCATTGTGAGCAATGGTGGAAAAATCGAAGATTACGAAGGCGTAGACCACATCCATAGTCCACTTCCACCAGTCATTATGGTGCCGACAACGGCGGGGTCGGGATCCGAGGTCTCCCAATTTTCGATTATTGTTGATCCGGTGCGGAAAAAGAAGATGACGATCGTTTCTAAATCGCTCGTGCCCGATATTGCGATTGTCGATCCGTTTGTCTTGATGACCAAAGATCATTTGCTTACAGCAGCTACCGGACTTGATGCAATTACCCATGGCATAGAAGCGTATGTAAGTGCGGCAGCGACGCCGCTGACGGATGTACATGCGGTAAATGCGATGAAGCTGGCGGCTGAATTTCTGCGGCCGTCGGTGGCATCACACACAAATGTGGAAGCCAAGCGTGCGATGGCGATGGCAAGCATGCAGGCGGGACTTGCGTTTTCCAATGCCATTTTAGGTGCAGTACATGCGATGTCCCACGCGATTGGCGGACGCTATGCTCTTCCGCACGGAGAGATTAACAGCATTTTGCTTCCGCATGTCATGGAATTTAATCTAATTGCTTCACCTCCCCGATTCGCTGCTATCGGTGATATTTTCGGTGCTTCTGCGGATGCCGGGGAAATGGTCCGTGCCAGATACGGCATTCAGGCAGTCCGGGCTCTTGCAGATGACATCGGTGCTCCCAAGACACTGCGCTCTGTCGGTCTGAGAGACCCTGACTTTGAAAGCATGGCCCGCATAGCCCTTGATGACGCATGCATGATCACCAACCCACGGGACGTAGCTTTGAAGGATATCGAAATGCTGTTCAAAAAGGCTTACGAATAAAGGAGCATCGGTATGTTCACAGAAAAAGAGATGGTGATTGAAAAATTAACCGGGGTCCGCGCCTCGAAAAAAAGCTATTATACAGACTTGAAAGCAACAATTGCGGAACTTGAAAAAAAGAATCGTAAGCTTGAAATTTTGAGCGAAGTAGCAAAGGGGTTTCAGGTTACAGGAACGATGGAGACGGCACTGCAGCATATTCTTGAAACCATTTACGAGCTGTATCCGATCGACCGGGTAAGCTTATCGCTAATCGAGCATGGGGCCATGTCATTAAAAAGTGTCTATCCTCTCTATGCAGAGGACTCTGCAGTAGGTATGCACCTTCCGAAAAAAGAGTCGTTGTACTGGAAAGCAATCGAACAGAATATGATTGTTTTTCACGAATGGGAGCCTGCTGATGCGTATGCGTTTGTGGAGGAGCAGACGCTTTCGGCTTTGAATTTTTACTATGTGTGTGTCATACCGCTTCGGATTAAAGCATCGACCATCGGCGTTCTTACCTTTGCTGCGGCTGAACGGATCGAGTGTGACCAGTCTGATATCAGCTTCTTCCGACAGCTTTCGGACCATATCGCCGTTATGATGGAGAACGCGAGACTGTACCAGGAGGTGTATCAGGGCAAAAAGGAATGGGAGGAAACCTTTCAGGCTGTAGCGGACCTACTGATATTAACCGATAACGATCACCGGATCGTCCGCTGTAATCAGGCTTCCCACTCCTTTTTTGGCGAACCCCCCGAGGCGGTGGCCGGCCGCCGCTGTCATGACCTGCTTTTTCATGATACGAAAGAGTTCTGTCCAATTGAAGAGAGTTACCGCGGCGACTCGATGAAAAACTATCAGATGACATTAAAAAATGGCAGTGTTTGCGACATTCAGACATATCCGGTCCGGGACGGAGAGGGGATAATGAAAGGACTGCTTATTTATATTAAGGATGTCACGACGCGTATCAAAACCGAAGCCCAGCTTCAGCATTCCGGAAAGCTCGCGGCGATAGGGGAAATGGCAGCCGGAGTAGCTCATGAGTTAAACAGTCCGTTGACCGCGGTGATCGGCAACACCCAGATACTGCAGCGGAGTCTGCCAGAGGAAGGGCCTTCGAAGGAGCTTGCGGCGGCGATTGAAAGAGGGGGCCGCCGTTGCCGGACGATCGTGCAAAATCTGCTTTCTTTCTCCCGTCCGGAAAAAGAAGAAAGTACGGAGTGCGATATTAATGAAGCAGTTGAAGATGTACTGAGTCTGATTGGCTTTCAGATCGAAAAAGAGAATATCCTGATTGAAAAGCATTATACGCCCGCTCTGCCATTTGTCCAGGCAGGACCTCATCAGGTCGGTCAGGTGGTTATCAACCTGCTTCTGAACGCAAAAGATGCGTTAAAGGACAGCGCAGAGACGGCTAAAAAGATCCAAATTAAAACCAGTGTTATTCATTCAAGCGTTGTGCTTGAGGTGAAAGACAATGGATGCGGAATCGCCCAGAGTCAGAAGCCGTCAGTGTTTGAACCTTTTTTCACTACGAAAAGAAAGCAGAACGGGACCGGCCTGGGTCTGTCGGTAAGTAAGGATATTGCAGAGAAAAATGGGGGGCGGCTGACGTTTACAAGCGAAGAGGGAAAAGGAAGTACCTTTCAATTGAAGCTGCCAGTTCATGGAGGAGGCGATAAGTATGAAGATATTAGTCATTGATGATGACTATGATATAGGCACGTTTTTTCGTTATCTGCTTGTAGAACAGGGTCATCATATTGATCTTGCCCATGACGGGAAGGAATATGAACGTCTTCGCGGCCAGAACCATTTGTATGAACTGGCATTTATCGACTTAAAGCTGCCTGACACGAACGGATTGAAGCTGCTTGCAGACTTGAAGCAGGCGCAGCCCTCGTGCCGCTGTATTGTTATGACAGGATACAGCACAATTGGTACAGCTGTGGAAGCAGTTAAGCTGGGGGCGGAGGACTATATTGAAAAGCCATTTGAAGATATCAGCATTATTGAAGAGAAAATAAAGCAGCCGGAGTCAGACCCGGAAGTGTCAGGACAAATTGAACAGGCAGCCGCAAGAAGCGGCTTGATAACCGGAGAAAGCGAAGCAATGAAAGAAGTGGTGCGGCTGGCTGTGCGCTTTGCGCCAAAGCCTCTAACAATCTTAATAGATGGAGAAACGGGCACAGGAAAAGAGGTAGCCGCCCGCTTTATTCATGAGCTTGCCGGGTCGGGAGAGCGCTTATTTCTCGGTGTGAACTGCGGGGCACTGCCGGAGCAGATGCTCGAAAGTGAGTTGTTCGGTCATGAAGCAGGAGCCTTTACCGGGGCAAATAAAACACGGAAGGGTTATTTTGAACTGGCCTCGGAAGGGACGCTCTTACTTGATGAAATTGGAGAAGCATCACTCTCGACGCAGGTGAAGCTGCTGCGGGTAATCGAAACGAGAGAGCTTTACCGGGTGGGTGGTGAACGCCCGATTAAAACAAAAGCCCGTATCATTGCTGCCACAAACCAGGACCTGCATCTTGCTGCAGAGGCAGGAGAATTTCGTGAAGACCTGCTGTACCGCCTCGAGGTCGTCCGGCTGACTATTCCGCCTCTGCGGGAACGAAAGGAAGATATCCCTGCGGTGGCCCAGTCGATTCTCCGCAAAGAAGCTCCGGCAAACACAGTGATCAGTCTGGAAGCTTTGGAGGCGTTACAGGCTCACCACTGGCCGGGCAATATCCGGGAGCTTACAAACGTACTGATCCGGGCGGCCGCAGAATCAGACGGAAGGATTGAACGCCGCCATTTAAACATGAGGCCCTCAAGCCGGAAAACTGCTGCCAGGAACCGGATTGTATCAGGGGACTGGCTCAGACAGAAAAAGCAGGAGCTCGAAGAGACTAACTATTTGTCGCTTGAAAGCACTGTTGAAGATATACGGAGTGAAGAAAAGAAAAGTATTCAGGATATTATTGACCACGCTTTAATGCTCACCCGTGGAAACCGCCGGGAGGCAGCAGAAATGCTCGGAGTGAATACCAGAAAGCTGCGCTACTGGCTGAATGAATAAATTCGGGAAGAAAAATCAGCAAAACCCGGCGGGAAGAGGAGCCCGTCCGGGTTTTACTTTGTGTAAGCGTTTCGTAACTTTACCGGTAATCTAGTCCTGAATTTTGAGTACAATCCTGCCGTTGATATCGCCTTTTTCCATTGAATCAAATACGTCGTTAATATCATCCAGTTCCTTCGTTTCAATAATCGGGCGGATCCTGCCGTTAGCCGCGAGCTCGAGACACTCCTGGAGGTCTTTGCGTGTACCGACAATGGAGCCTTTAACGTTCACGGCGTTTAAGACTGTGTCAAAAATAGGAATTGGAAGGTCCCCGACTGGAAGGCCTACAATGACTAAATTTCCTCCCCGTTTGACCGTCGAGTACGCCTGTTCAAACGCTTTTGGACTGACAGCTACGCTGATAGCGGCTTCTACTCCGTTTAATTTTTCCATCAGTATCCTGCCGGGATCCTCGTTCATACTATTAATGGTCATGTCTGCTCCCATTTCCTTTGCGAGCTCTAGCTTGTCGTCGCGTATGTCGACAGCTACAACGTTTAAGGCCATGGCTTTCGCGTATTGTACGGCAACGTGCCCGAGTCCGCCGATGCCAAAGATGGCTACCCAGTCACCCGGTTTGGCTTCAGAGACCTTGAGCGCTTTGTACGTTGTCACCCCAGCGCAGAAAAGTGGAGCCACTGTATCAAAGTCCAGGCTGTCCGGAATTTTTGTTACATAGTGGGCGGGAGCTTTACAGTATTCCGCGTAGGCTCCGTCTACGGAATAACCGGCATTCAGCTGCTGCTGGCAGAGTGTTTCTCTTCCCGAAAGACAGAATTCGCATTCACCGCAGGCAGAGTAAAGCCACGGAATGCCGACGCGGTCGCCGATTTTGATGGATTTGACGCCATCTGCAACCTTTTCCACTGTGCCTACACCCTCGTGTCCCGGCACGAGAGGCAGCTTTGGTTTAACCGGCCAGTCGCCGTGAGCTGCATGCAAATCGGTATGACAGACACCGCATGAATGAATTTTGACAAGCACTTCTCCGTAATCAAGTTCAGGCACCGGAATATCTTTAATCTCCAGTTTTTGATGAAATTCATTAACTACTGCTGCTTTCATGAATGAACCCTCCTTATAATTTTGCAGGATGCACTCTATGTATATGCAAGGAACGTGCCAACATTGAAAGCGCAGTCAACAACTGGTACAAGCGGTCCAGGTTATAAATAATTAATGAAGTAAGCCGAAATTTCGGCTCAATGCGACAAAAAAAGGCTCCGAAAACAAAAAAACAGCTCTGCTGTTTAAGCAGAACTGTTTTTGGGGCGCTTGTTATTCAGCTTCAGGAAGACCGGCCATGACGAGCTGTGTTTCGCCGTCTTCATTTTCCTGGGTGTCGAGCGTAACGTCCTGCATTAAGTCTGTAACGCGGTTATCCACTGCTACTTTAATGCCGTTTGCTTCAAGCACCTGATCGCTCTCCTGTGGATCCTGAAGAACAAGACCGATTTGAGAGGATTCTTCCATTTCTTCGACTGCCACGCGAAGGTGGTCCATGTTGTTTTCTTCCATCAGCGGTTCTAGTACTGCTTTAGCACCGTTTGTAATTTCCAAGAGTGAGCCTCCTTAATTTTTAAACCTGTATAGAATATATCTATACCTTTTTTTCTATGCCTGCAAACTGCTGAATACATTCCCTGCTCTCCGTAAGTTTAAACTGCCGGAGCCGGGCGCTGGATAATTATCATTTGCAACTCTGCCAAGGGTAACAACAATATTGCTGTTATTCAACTAATTCATTCAGTAAGCCTGTCAGGTATTCATATTTCGAGCGCAGAAGGTGTCATATTTCCCGGGAAATGACCGGCTGTTTCCGGTCAGCCGCCAATGATTAACAGCCATACATAGAGGCCGACAAGAGTAATAAAAAGCGTTGGAATGGTCAGAATGATACCGACTTTGAAGTAATAAGCCCAGGAAATATGAAAGCCGAACTGACGCAGCACATGAAGCCACAGCAGGGTAGCGAGAGAGCCGATCGGAGTGATTTTCGGCCCCAGGTCGCTGCCGATCACATTGGCGTAAATAAGGCCTTCACGTACAGCTCCGGAAGTAGCTGTTTCTGAAATAGCCAAAGCATCAATCATCACTGTCGGCATGTTATTCATGACAGAAGATAAGAGAGCGGCGATGAAGCCCATCGAAAGTGTTCCGACAAATAAACCCTCATCAGCAGCTGCCTGTATCACAACTGCCAGCTGCTCGGTAAGCCCGGCGTTCTGAAGGCCGTAAACGACAACGTACATTCCCACTGAAAAGAAAACGATATCCCACGGCGCTCCCTTTAATACTTTGCCTGTTTCAACAGCCGGACTGCGGCGGGCCATCAGCAGGAAGAATAACGCCACGATACCGGCTATGACGGAGACGGGAACTGCTACGAATTCGCTGAAGAAGTACCCGACAAGCAGCACCGCAAGCACCACCCATGAGAGCCGGAACATTTTTATGTCCTGGATCGCGTCCTTCGGATTTTTTACTTTTGTGATGTCATACTTTCCGGGAAGATCCTTCCGGAAAAAAAGGTAGAGGACAAGAAGGCTCGCCCCGATAGAGAAAAAGTTTGGAACAATCATCCGGGTCGCGTATTCAACAAAGCCGATACCGAAAAAGTCGGCAGAAACGATGTTTACGAGGTTGCTGATAATCAGGGGCAGGGAAGCTGTGTCAGCGATAAAACCACTGGCCATAATGAACGGAAGAATCATACGTTCCTTAAATTCAAGCGCTCTTACCATCGCGAGAACGATAGGCGTCAGTATAAGGGCAGCACCGTCATTGGCAAAAAGCGCAGCAACGACGGCTCCGAGCAGAATTATGTAAATAAACATCCGCAGGCCGCTTCCTCCGGCGATTTTTGCCATGTGCAGAGCAGCCCATTCAAAAAATCCAATTCTGTCGAGAATCAGACTGATAATGATAATAGCAACAAAGGCGAGCGTAGCATTCCATACGATGCCAATAACGGTTTCGACGTCTCCAAAGCTGACAACGCCTGCGATAAGAGCGATAATAGCGCCTCCGCAGGCAGACCAGCCAATATTTAAATTTTTCGGCTGCCAAATAACCAATACGAGCGTGATAAGAAAAATAATAACTGCGAGCAGGGTGTTCATACATACCTCCAGGCCGGGCCGAAAACGATGCGGCATCCGTTTCTTTCTAAATTTAATCAGGCAATTGCTGAATTTATTATATAAGCATATGCTAATATAAATATATATAGAAGTCAAAGCACGATTCAATACTTTTAGAAAAAAGTGTGATTGCTAGGGTAAAAGAGCAGAAAAAATGTATAATGAGGCTAGAAGATGAAGGCAAAGGCGGTGAACCATATGACAGAGGAACAGATGAATGTAACGGTGATATGCGGGAGTCTGCGGAAGGAATCCTATAACCGGAAGCTGCTGGATTTAATGAAAGCTGAGTTTCCGGAGCACTGGGAGGTCGAAGAAGCATTTTTGCATCACATCCCGCTTTACCATGCCGATGTGGAAGAAGCAGGAACCCCCGAATCCGTTGTAGAATTGAAACGAGCAATGATGCGTGCGGACGGGGTTATTATCGTAACCCCCGAATACAATAACGGGATGCCGGGCGTTGTAAAAAACGCCCTGGACTGGGCGTCCAGTCCGCCTGCGCACTCCGCTCTGACCCACCGTGCCTTTGCGCTTGCCGGAGCGACCCCCGGGGGCGGCGGCACGGCTTTATCCCAGTATCAGGTCCGGCAGACACTTACAGCTGCTGAGGCCTATGTAATGCCAGGGCCGAAAATGCTGGTGGCAGGAGTGAGAGGAAAAATGAACAAAGAGTTGGATACGCTTGAGGATGAAAAAATCACGCAGCACGCAAAAAAGTTCGTGCAGGCGTTTAATAGCTGGATGCACCGTTTTGACGGATGACGAAAAGAATCACAGGAGGAATGACAAATGAGAATCAGAGAACATGACCTGCCGGGGGTAGGAAAACGGATAGCGTTTGAAAACCGGGACGGTATTACCACGGTCATGATCGTACACCATAGCGGCAAGAGAGAAATTTATTTTGTGGAAGACGAGGACGATGATGAAGCGCTTTTTTCAACCATATTCACATCTGATGAAGCGAGAGAACTGGGCGCCCGCCTGCTTGGCGTTCATGAGGACCCCGTGGATGAAGAAAGCTTTGAGCGTTTTCGCCTGTTAAGAAAGAAAATGCTTGTTGACTGGATCAAGGTGAAAAAGGGCTCTAAGATGGATGTGCGTTCAGTGGAAGAAGCCCAGACATCAATACCGGAAGGAGTTTCTATTGTGGGCATCATGAGGGATAACGATATTCTTCCGAAGCCGGAGGATGATTTTATCATTCAGGCCGGGGATACCCTGCTCGTTGTCGGGAAAAAAGACATTATTGGGCGCTTTGAAGAAGTTTGTAAGGCGAAAGGATAATTCTTATGCCGGAAATGCCTGATTTGCTTGCTGCGGGATTGATGCTGCTCGTACTTTTTGTCGGGGGATGGATGTCCTTTAAAATGCGATTCCCTGATGTCATCATCTATCTATTAATTGGAATTGTCGTCAGCAGCTGGCTGGCAGATTCTCACCTGCTGTATTTTGCCGGTGAGATCGGTATTGTCCTGCTTTTTTTTATGCTGGGGATGGAATTTCCAGTCCGGCAGCTCATGCATGTCGCAACAAAAGTTTTCCGGGCCGGAGTCCTGGACATTGTGCTCAGCTTCGGAGTTACCGTAGGTATTACGCTGGCGTTTGGGCTTGGATGGCTTGAAGCACTAATCATAGGCGGAGTCACCTACGCGACAAGCTCTTCGATCACAGCCAAAATGCTTGAAAACTCTAAACGGATGGCAAACCCCGAGTCTGAATTTATACTCGGCCTCCTCATTTTTGAGGATTTATTTGCCCCGGTCCTCGTGGCGGTGCTTGTCAGCATGACCGTAGGCAGCGGAGTTACTATAGGCACGCTCGGATGGACCTTCGTTCAAATTATTATATTGGTGGCAGGAGCAATCCTGCTCGGAATATTTGTTTTCCGAAAATTGCGTTCATTTGTGGACCGCTATATGGATGAGGATTTTTTTCTTCTTTTCGTGTTTGGTATTGCGCTTTCGTACGGCGGTATTGCTTTGTACCTGGATTTATCCGAGGTGCTGGGCGCTTTTCTGGCCGGCATTATTCTGGCTGAAGTGAAACGGAGCGACGTGCTCGAAGGCCTGGTCGTGCGCTTCCGGGATCTGCTGCTCCCAATGTTTTTTGTTTATTTCGGCACAACGATTGAGGTTGGGGAAGGAGTGCCGATGATTCCGATGCTTCTCGTGCTGCTTTTCTGGTCAGTGGCTGCGAAAATAATTGTCGGATTTGCAGGCGGGAAGCTGTACGGTCTGTCATCCAAGGTAGCTCTGCGCGCAGGCTTATCTTTAACCCAGCGCGGGGAATTCTCCATTATTATTGCAGCACTTGCTACAGGCACGCTGCGGACCTTCAGCAGTATTTTTATTCTTCTTTCGGCTCTCGCCGGAGTATATTTGTTCCAGAAAGCACCTGAGCTTGCCACAAGCATTTACGGGAAGAAAAGAAATAAAAAAACAGTATAGGACAAAGCTTTGAAGGCTGCTCATAGAAGAGCAGTCTTTTTTTATAATTTTACGAAGGCTTCATTTTTAATCATATCTACGGTATGTTGAACATAAAAAACCCGCCGGAGACTGGCGGGAGGGATTTACATGGAGGGAATCGTTCGGTGGGGAAGCTTCCATTGAAAACGGTAGGAGCATACACGTCCGGAAACGAGCAGAACGAATAGCAGGAACAGGCCAAAGCCGCCGGTAACCCAGCCCATACCGATAAATAAGCCGCCGACCAGTGCCCACAGGGCGTAGACCTCCGAGTGAAGCACCATCGGTTTTCGGTTGGCGAGCACGTCACGGATCAGTCCGCCGCCGCTGCCCGTGAGTACCGCTGCCACGATGACAGCGCTGAGGGGATGGCCCATTTCCACTGCAAAAAGGGCCCCCTGCATCGCAAAAGAAGCAAGGCCGATGGCATCAAAAAATGACCCCCAGCTGTGCCAGTGCTTCATTAAAATATTTGGAAACAGCACAAACAGCAGAATAGAGAAAAAGGAAACCTGGAAAAATAGACCCTGGCTCCAAAGCTCCGACACTGGAACCCCGATCAGAATGTTTCGAATCGCTCCTCCTCCAAACGCTGTGATAAATCCTAAAAACAATACTCCAAATATATCAAGGTCTTCCTCCATAGCGACAATTGCTCCGCTGATGGAAAAAGCGATGGTGCCTATCACCGTCAGCATATCCCAGGTCATACAGCTCCTCCTTTTCCGGTTGATACGTCTTCATATAAAAATCGCTGCCGGAAAGGCAGCGACGGCGTACACACTTATAGTCCGAGAATGATTATAAGCTGTAACTGTAAAAATAGCAACCCAGCGCCTGTGCCAAAGAGAGCGGCAGAATATTTCTGTTAGTATGGTGCAAAGAGCAGTTAATGTTTCACTTGCCGGGGGAATCATATATAAAGTGGGGACTAAAAATGATATTTATGCAAAAAGAAGGGATCCTATGGATATAGAAAGCTTACATACAAAGGCTTATGCGAAAAAACTGGATGACGATGATGTACTCCGGAAATACCGCCGGGAATTCTATATGGGTGAGACGATTTATTTGGATGGAAACTCGCTCGGACTGCTGTCGGAGAGGGCAGAAAAAAGCGTACAGGAAATTATGGATATGTGGAAGAATCTGGGTATTGATGGATGGGCAAACGGAAGCCATCCCTGGTATTACCTGTCGGAAAAACTGGCCCAGACTTCGGCTCCGCTGCTCGGCGCAAAAGAGACAGAGGTGATTGTTACCGGTTCGACGACCGTAAATATTCATCAGATGCTTGCTACCTTTTATCAGCCTACTGCTGAACGATACAAAATACTCGCAGATGATGCGGCTTTTCCTACCGATATTTACGCATTAAAAAGCCAGCTTCATTTGCGCGGTCTGGGTAAAGAAGCGCTGGTTCAGGCGCCGAGCCGGGACGGGATGCTTGATGAAGATGATATTATTGATAGGATGAATGACGATACCGCTCTATTGTTTCTTCCGGGCGTATTGTACCGGAGCGGCCAGGTGCTCGATATGGGGCGGTTAACTAAAGAAGCCCATGCCCGAGGCATTATGGTCGGCCTCGATCTTTGTCATTCGGTCGGGTCAGTACCGCACGAGCTTCACGCATGGGGCGTCGATTTTGCCGTTTGGTGCAATTATAAGCATTTGAACGGAGGACCGGGAGCTGTTGCAGGACTGTACGTCCATGAAAAGCATTTTGGGGGATCGCCGGGGCTTGCGGGCTGGTTCAGTTCAAAAAAAGCTGTCCAGTTTGATATGAAGCATACCCTCGAGCCGGAAGAATCGGCCGGAGCCTACGAAATCGGGACCCCGCATGTGCTGAGCATGGCTCCATTGATCGGGTCTCTGGAAATGTTCGGGGAAGCAGGAATCGAACGAATTCGGGAAAAGTCCCTGGGGTTAACCGGCTATATGATTGATCTGGTTGATTCCGGTATTGGCAGCGGCCTGAAGGTGATAAGCCCGCGGGACCCCGCTTTGAGAGGCGGACATGTGCTTTTTAAACATGAATACGCTGCCGGCATCTGCAAGGCATTGAAAGCTGAGGGCATCGTGCCTGATTTCCGGGCACCGTCCTACATCCGGATTGCGCCGGTAGCGTTGTACAATACGTATGAAGAAGTCCGGAGGACAGTAGAGACGCTGAAAAAAATCATAGATAATGAAGAATACCTGCAGTTTTCAAATGAACGTGGAACGATCGCCTGAAAAAGGTGAAAGGAAAGGAGGGCGTTTGGAGATGGAAACAGCTATTATTATTCTTTTGGGTCTGTTAATTGCTTTTATCGTTTTAGTGCCGGCAGGCCTGGTGCTTTGGATGTACGTTAAGGACCGCCGGCAGAGGCAGCACGCTATTTTAAAAAATTTCCCGGTTCTCGGGAGAATGCGTTATTTAATTGAAAAAACAGGGCCGGAGTTTCGCCAGTATTTATTTAACAACGATCTTGAAGGAAAACCATTTTCAAGAGAGCAGTTCATTTCTACGGTAAAGGCTGGTAAATATAAAACACGCATGCTTGGTTACGGGTCGAAAGAGGACTTTAATACGAATGGCTATTATATCGTAAACGATATGTATCCTACGCTTGAAGAGGATGTACGCCGGGACCGGGGGGCGGAAGCAGTCCCGTCCAAAGTATATGAAATTGACAACGAACGGCTGTTTACGAGACAGGAGCACCGGGTGGAGGAATCGTTCGATCCGTTTCTGCTGGATGAGCAGGACATTCTGACGCTTGGAAAACATAGCGGGGTCAAGCATCCCTTCCGTGTTAAGGGGCTCATCGGCCAGTCAGGCATGAGCTACGGGTCGCTCGGAGACCGGGCGATCGAAGCATTGTCCATAGGAAACGCCCGGGCTTCCGGCTCCTGGATGAACACCGGGGAAGGCGGGCTGTCAGACTATCATCTTAAGGGCGGAGCGGACATCATGTGGCAGATCGGCCCGGGATTGTTCGGTGCAAGAGACCGTGCCGGCAGCTTTAATCGGCAGCTGTTTCAGGAACAGGCAGCTTATGAGCAGGTGAAGGCTGTAGAGATAAAGCTGGCTCAGGGAGCAAAGCAGCGGGGCGGACACGTTGACGGGGCTAAGGTTACCGAAAAAATTGCCGCTGTGCGGAACGTGGAGCCATGGAAAACGATAGACAGCCCGAATCGGTTTAAAGATATTGAAACAACCGAAAAGCTTATGTCTTTTCTTGAAGAACTGCGACAGCTGAGCGAAAAACCCGTCGGCATTAAAATTACGCTTGGCTCAAGACAGCACGCTTCTAAGTTGGCAGAAGAGCTGAAGACTTCAGAGGTTCTTCCCGACTTCATTACGCTGGACGGCAGCGAGGGCGGCACGGGAGCTTCCTACAAAGAAATGGCGGACAGTGTAGCCCTCCCGCTTTTTTCAGCGCTGCCGATGCTTGAAGAAGCACTGCTTGAAGCAGGAATTAGAGACAAAATCACCATCATTGCCTCCGGGAAGCTTTTAACGCCGAATAAGGCGGTCACTGCACTGGCCCTGGGCGCAGATTTGATCCATGTGGCGAGAGGATTCATGGTGAGCGTCGGCTGTATCATGGCCCAGGTTTGCCACACCAACGAGTGCCCGGTCGGGGTGGCCACGACTGATCCGAAGCGGCAGGAGGCTCTTGATATTGAAGAAAAATCCTACCGCGTCACTAATTTTATAATTTCGATGCGGGAAGGGATGCATAATTTAGCAGTGGCGGCAGGCCTCCATTCGCCGACGGAATTTAACCGGAATAATCTTATTTATAAAGATATGGATGGCCGGACGTATTCCGTCGAAGACATTGTAGAAAGAAAAATGGAAAGAACTGAAAGCAAAGCTTGAGAAGATTTTAATCCGCCACGGAGAGCGAAAACATTTCCCGGGAAATATACGGGTTCTGCAGGAGGCTCAAAGATAAAAAACCGCCAAAGTGTATGCTCACTTTGGCGGTTCGTTCTATTATACAGAAAAATATGCCTGGATTTTTTCGGGCTCGAGAATGTTTCCGACATAAAAGGCTCCAAAATCGCCGTAGCGGGCAGAGACTTCGTCAAAACGCATTTCGTACACGAGTTTTTTAAACTGGAGGGCGTCATGGGCAAATAAAGTGACTCCCCATTCCCAGTCATCAAGGCCGGTGGATCCGGTAATAATCTGTTTTACTTTTCCGGCGTACTGCCGGCCGGTCATGCCATGTGCTTTCATTAATTCGCGGCGTTTATCGATCGGAAGCGAATACCAGTTGTCTTCGCCCTCCCGCTTTTTGTCCATCGGATAGAAGCAGAAATGCTCCCATTTCGGCAGGATAGGGTAAATACGGCCACGGATCCATGGGTTATCGAGAGGATCGCTCCCGTCTTCCGGAGGCATATAGTTTCCGAGCTCTACGATGGAAACGTATGAGTAGGCAGGGGTCGTGTAAGCTGCCAGCCCGGATTTATTGAAAGCGAGCTCAATATCGTGAATCTCTTTCATGGTCTCACGGAGCACCATGATAACAAAATCGGCTTTTTGACCGACAATCGTGTATAAAGCATGGCTGCCTTGTTCAGCCTCTTCCACCTGCTGAAATCCTTCAATCATACGATGGAATTCGTTAACCATCTGGTCGCGCTCTTCGCTTGGCACCTGCTTCCATGCATGCCAGTTAAAGTGGCGGAAGTCATGCAGGCAATACCAGCCGTCCAGTGTTTGAGAAGCTTCGCTCATCATGATTCCTCCTTCATCTAAACCTTCCGTTGCCCACTATACCACAGTACGAAAGCGTCCAAAACGAATATGATTGAGCAATTTGTAACACGTGCATAATTGCAGTTGAAAATGGCCATCCCGTCTGTATCAGGAATTAAGAGGGGGGACAAAAGTGTGAAAATTTACAAATCATTGAATTTATTCGTCCCGGTTTATTTTTTCTGACAGAAGGAGTATGCTAATGTATGAAAACTGTGCAGGTATTTTCATAATGAATAAACGAATGCTTCTCCGCAGGAGCTTCGCTAATTATCTGAAGAACTACTACAATGAAACCAACACCATATACACTTGTTTACAATATTTTGAGGAGGAATTTTGTTGAGCGATCTTTTCGCATCCATCTATGATCAGGTGAAAAAAGAACATCCTTCCATCGTACTGCCGGAAGGGGACGATGACCGCGTCGTCCAGGCAGCTTCACGTCTCGGGGAAGAAAATGTGCTTACCCCTATTCTTATTGGAGACGAGCAGGAGATAGAGGCCAGGGCACAGAATTTAGGCGTCTCCCTTGAGAACGTTACTGTCTTCAACCCGGAAACGTATGAAAAAATGGACGAGCTTGTAGCTGCATTTGTCTCCCGCCGAAAGGGGAAAGAGACAGAGCGGACAGCAAAAGAAAAGCTGAAGGACGTCAATTATTTCGGTACAATGCTTGTATATATGGATTTTGCAGACGGACTCGTCAGCGGGGCAGCTCACTCTACCGGTGACACCGTGCGTCCGGCGCTTCAAATTATTAAAACAAAACCGGGTATTCAAAAAACGTCCGGCGTATTTATTATGGTGAAAGAGGACCACAAATTCGTGTTCGCGGATTGTGCCATTAATATATCTCCAAGTGCTGAAGAGCTGGCGGAAATTGCGATTTCCACCGCGGAAACGGCAAAATCATTCGATATCGATCCAAAAGTAGCGATGCTCAGCTTCTCTACCAAAGGCTCGGCCGCTTCCATGGAAACGCAGAAGGTGTCCGAAGCGACAAAAACCGCCCAGGAGACCCGGCCGGATCTTGTCATTGACGGGGAATTCCAGTTTGATGCTGCGTTTGTGCCGGCGGTGGCTCAAAAGAAAGCACCGGATTCCCCGCTTCGCGGCGAGGCAAATATATTTATTTTCCCAAGTCTCGAGTCCGGCAACCTTGGCTATAAGATCGCCCAGCGTCTCGGCGGCTATGATGCTATCGGCCCGATTCTTCAGGGCCTGAACAAGCCGGTGAATGACCTATCGAGAGGGTGCAGCATAGACGATGTGTATAAGCTTTCACTTATTACGGCCAAGCAGGCCATTACCGAACGCGAAGCAGTGGCCAATAAAAAATCATAAATGAAAAAGGCCTTTCGGAGAAAAACTCCGAAAGGCCTTTTTACTACTGCCGCGTATCGTGCGTCTGCGTCTCCGGTACGGCTATGGTATCAAAGTTGTCTGCGAGCTTTTGCAGCCCGTCCTGCAGCGCGTTGCCACGGATAGGCATGCCGTGGCCTGTGATTGCAGCGGCTGGCTCGAGTTTGTTTAGTTTTTCAACGGAGCTTTTAGCTGCGACCCAGTCCATTGTTAAATACTTCGGAGGGCCGTGGATTTCGAGCTTTTGCGTTGTAACACGGGAGAGGGACTCCTGTTTTACGGTAACAAAAGCATCACCGGCGATGAGGGTACGGTCGTCTTCACGAAACAGCGAGATGTGCCCCGGCGTGTGTCCCGGTGTGTGCATCCATTTCCACTCGCTCAACTCAGGGACAGAGCCGTCGGACGGAAGCGGTTGTACGAAGTCTCCCAGATTGACGGGCTCGGTTGGAAACCGCGGCGACATCTTAGCCACGAGTCCGCGGTCTACAGAGCTGTCCGCCTGTGGATAGGCTTTCTTTCCGGTCAGATAAGGCATCTCCTCCGGATGGGCGTAAACGGGAACGTTCCATTTTTTTACGAGCTCCACTACTGTACCCACATGATCAAAATGACCGTGCGTGAGTATGATGGCGTTTGGTTTATTGTTTGTGCCGTATAAATCCTCGACCGCCTGAATAACTTTATCCGAGGATTTAGGCATGCCGGTATCAACCAGCACCCAGTTGTTGTTGTTATCATGCTGCTCGATAGTACAGAGATTAACGATTTTATTTGTATAAGCGTGTACGCCCCGGGCTACCGTATGCTCTTTGCCGCTTTTCACCGAGGTCATCGGCAGATACTTGTCCGCCATTGGATTATACAGCTCTTCATTCGTTTCTTCGCTCATTGTTTTCCTCCTTCAGAAATAAGCATGTATGATACGTATTTCCGTGTCCCGGATAATTAAAACCGGAAAAAGACGGACGCTCCTGTAAGCGCCCGTCTAAAAAGCTATTATGATTTGGAGGATAATCCCCCGCGAAGGTCTTTTTCGATATCCTCGAGACTGCGTCCTTTAGTTTCTGGAATAAACCGCAGTACGAATAAGAAAGCAAGAACGCCCATGAAGGCGAAGATAACGAAAACCCAATTGATGCCTATAGCGCCTAATAGAATAGGGAACGTTAAGGAAACAATTAAGTTTGCCAGAGACAGTACGAGCGTTGTAATGCCAGTAGCTGCACCACGTGCTTTCATTGGGAAAAGCTCCGGCAGCATAACCCAGACGACCGGTCCCCAGGTGGCGGAGAAAAACATAATAAATACGCCAAGGAAGACCACGATCAGCCAGGCAATAGTTGTGGTGAGTTCGACGCTGAACAAAATAATTGAAAGCGACGCGAGACTGGCCACCATCCCAACGTTACCGATTAAAAGAAGCTTTTTCCGGCCAAGCTTATCGATCGTTGCTATTGCGACCAGGGTCATCAGCACGTTTACCGTACCGATACCGACTGTACCAAGAATTGAAGCGGCATTGCCGAGTCCTGCTTCCGTGAAGATCGTCGGCGCATAATAAATAACGGAGTTAATACCAATCAACTGCTGAAAGGCAGCTAGCAGACAGCCGACCACTAACATTGGGCGCAGCCATTTTGCCTTCAGGAGATCGCCGGTCCCTTCTTCAATGTGTTCAATTTCCTTCATCTGTTTCATTTCATCTTCGATTTCTGACTGATCGCGCGTTAAGCCCATTATGTTCCGGGCTTCCTGTTCACGGTTGCGTTTGATCAGCCAACGCGGGCTCTCCGGCATAAAGATTACGCCGATCATAAGCAGAATCGCCGGTACGGCTGCGAGCCCGACCATCCAACGCCATCCTTCGATTGGAGTGAAGGCGTAGTTGACGATGTAGGCAAGTAAAATACCGAGAGTAATCATCAGCTGGTTTAAAGACGAGAGAGCGCCGCGCTGACTTGTTGGAGCCATTTCCGATAAGTACACTGGCACAAGCGCCGTAGAACCGCCGACTGCAAGACCGAGAATAATACGGCCAGTAATAAGTACACCTGCGTTTGGAGAAAATGCAAGAACCAGGGAGCCGATTAAGTAGACGAGAGCAATTACAAATACGACCCGTCTTCGTCCGAACTTATCCGATACATAGCCGCTCAGGCCGGCACCGACAATGGCCCCTGCGAGCAGCGAGCTGACGACGACACCCTGCAGGAAGTCCGAAAGAGGAATATCCTGATTAATGAAAATGAGAGCGCCGGATATAACACCGGTTTCATAACCGTACAATAAGCCGCCAAGGGCGCCAAAAAAGTATATCCAGCCCTTGCTTAAGCCGTTAGACATTATATACCCACCTTTAAATTTTTGTCCTGACAGGATTCTTCCACGTTTGAGATGGTCCCAAACATTTCCATTCAATAAATTCATAAGAAAACAGCCGCAAACTATACGTGTTTTTGGCTGTTTAAGTTTTTCCTATGAGCGTGGCTGGGTCGCTTTTTTGTTTCTTGCAAGCACCCGGTCGTAGAAATGTGCAAAACGGGACTGCTCGTCCTCTGTAAGCTGATCATCATATACAGAAGCGCCCAGGCGCTCTGCTGTCTGCTGGATCCGCCGGTTGATATCCTGAATGGAAAAAGCGGTGCCGTACAGTTCTTCGAGAGAAGTCATCACAGAGGGAACAACGGCCGGCCAGGTGATCTTTGTGTTTGTCTGGTCGTCAGCGGCACGCTTGTAGAATTCCCGCAAAACTTCTGCGCGGGCAGCGCCGCTCCGGGTGACGGCTAAATAAATCTGCACCGCTACCCCGCCTCTGATCCGCCGCTGTGAAATGCCTGCGAATTTTTTTCCGTCGATGCTTAAATCGTAAGATCCCGGACAGTACGATCCGACAATTTCATAGGCGTCAATGTAACCTGGACTGTCTTCAAATACTTCCTGCATAAATGCCCACATCCATTCATATCCGGCATGAATAGAAGTTCCGCGTTCTTCTTTGAAAATGAGGGACAGATTATAAATTCCCTCATCGAGTACGACAGCAAGACCGCCGGAGTTGCGTACTATAACTTCGTAGCCCTGCTCCCGGAGATATTCAAGTCCCCCGGCCGCACCCGGCAGCCGCGTGTCCTGAATACCAAGGACAACGGTGGGGGCATGGACCCAGGCACGCATAACAGAAGGGGAAGAACCCTCTCCCAGACTCACACAAAAATTATCATCAAAGGCAAAAGATTGCAATGGATCCATATTAATTCCAGTTACTGAATGATCGATCCACCGCCATTTTTTATCCGTAAAAATATCTTTCATTTCCATTTTATGTACCCCGATTCTATTCATTTTCAATTTGACCGGTCTTATTATAACACTGCTATTTCCATGTGAGATATTACACGCTACTAAATAATAGAAGAAACCAGGATTTTTCCTTTCCAAACAAAGTAATGAACAGTATAATTACGGTATCTGCCTGAGAGAGTTTTTAGTGGAGGGGCCCGAAAACAACATAGAGAGAAAATTCATAATATTTATATTTGAAAAGGGGGACCTTAACATGAACAAGAAATTGACGATTTGGATTTTAATCGCGCTGGTTGCGGGTGTGATCGCAGGGATCATTTTAAGCTTTGGACCGGACAGCGTCTACAATCCATTGGATACATACCTGTTATATCCTGTCGGCGAAATTTTCCTTAATTTAATCACAATGCTCGTAGTACCGATTGTGTTCGTTTCGATTACGCTCGGGGCGGCAGCTTTGAACCCGAGAGATCTCGGGAGGATCGGCGGCAAGACGATTGCGTTTTACCTCGCCACGACCGCGATTGCCCTGACCATCGGTGTCATTGTTGCTTACGTACTTCAGCCGGGGGCCGGCGGGGACTTTGATATTCAAAACGCCAGCTACGACGCAGAGGAAGCTCCTTCCATTACAGAAACTCTGCTCGGAATTATCCCGGATAACCCGGTACAGGCAATGGCAGAAGCCAATATGCTGCAAATTATTGCTTTTGGTATCTTCATCGGTATTTCTCTCGCCATGCTTGGAAGCAAAGTATCGATGGTAACGAAATTCTTTGAACAGCTGAATGATATCCTTATGTTTTTGGTTACGATTGTAATGTACACAGCTCCGTTCGGCGCGTTTGCATTGATCGCTTCTGCTATTGGAGAAGCGGGACTGGATGGCCTTCAGTCCATTCTCATGTACGCTCTCGCAGTTATTCTTGCTCTTGTGCTGCAGGCGGGTATTGTGTATACCCTTGCGATCTCTCTACTCGGCAAGGGCAACCCGCTCACCTTCTTTAAAGAATTCTTCCCGGCGATGGCCGTGGCCTTTAGTTTATCGAGCTCCAGCGGCACGCTGCCGATTTCGATGAGAATGGCCCAGGAACGACTGAAGGTAAGTAAGCCGGTATCGAGCTTCGTACAGCCGCTCGGTTCAACGATTAATATGGATGGTACGGGCATCATGCAGTCCGTGGCAGCGGTATTTATTGCGCAGGCGTACAGCATTGAGCTTTCGTTTACTCAAGTGATTGTTATTATCCTGACGGCGACTCTGGCAAGTATCGGGACTGCCGGTGTTCCGGGCGTCGGCCTGATCATGCTTTCGCTCGTGCTGACCCAGGTCGGACTACCGGTAGAGGGCATAGCCCTGATTATTGGTATCGACCGTCTGCTGGATATGCTCCGGACTTCCCTGAACGTGACAGGCGACGCAGCATGTGCATTCGTCATCGACCGTTCGGAAAAACGAAAACGGGGCGAAGAGATAGAGCATATTGGAAAGTAATGATCTTAAATAGGTACCGGCGGCATATGCTGCCGGTATTTTTTATGGCTGCTTTTTTTGCTAAGCGAGGAAGAAACTTGCTATAATAACAGTATTGAAATATACGATCAGCGGGCCCGCTGAAACAGAGACGGAAAGGAACGCAATGACCATGCCGGTTGGGAATAAGAAGCTTCCAGAAGAAAAAGTATTTAAGGATCCGGTCCACCGCTATATTCATATCAGCGATGAACTCATATGGGATCTGGTGGGGACAAAAGAATTTCAACGGCTGCGCCGTGTCCGCCAGCTTGGAACGACGTTTCTGACGTTTCACGGAGCGGAGCATACCCGCTTTAACCATTCCCTGGGCGTGTATGAAATCATGCGCAGGATTATCGAGGTATTTGAAGGCCGGCCGCACTGGAATGGGGACGAAGGGCTGCTTTGCCTGAGTGCGGCGCTTCTCCATGATATCGGCCACGGCCCGTTTTCCCACTCGTTTGAAAAGGTTTTTAATACAGACCATGAAGAATGGACGCGACATATCATTTTAGGTGATACAGAAGTGAATACCGTTCTCCGGCGTATGGGCGGGGATTTTCCTCAACAGGTCGCAGACGTGATAGAAAAAACCCATCCGAATAAATTGATTGTCAGCATGATCAGCAGCCAGATTGATGCGGACCGGATGGATTATCTGCAAAGGGATGCCTTTTACACCGGGGTAAGCTACGGTCATTTTGATATGGAGCGTATACTCCGGGTTATGAGGCCGACAGAGGACCAGGTGGTTATTAAGGCAACCGGCATGCATGCGGTCGAGGACTACATCATGAGCCGGTACCAGATGTACTGGCAGGTGTATTTTCATCCAGTGACGCGGAGTGCGGAAGTGATACTGACAAAGATTTTACAGCGCGTCAAAGACCTTAAAAACGAGGATTACACGTTTAAATACCCTCCGGACCATTTTGAAAGCTTTTTTCGCGGTGCCATTACGCTCGAGGATTACCTGGACCTCGATGAGTCGGTTGTTATGTATTATTTTTTAATGTGGCAGAAGGAAGAGGATGCGATACTTCAGGATCTGTGCCGGCGCTTCATGAACAGACGGCTGTTTAAATATGTGGAATTCGACCAGCATTTTATGATGAATGAGTGGCTTCGCCTGCAGCAGCTGTTTGCAGATCTCGGTATAGATCCTGCATATTACCTGGTCGTCGATTCTTCGTCAGATCTGCCGTATGATTTTTACCGGCCCGGCGAAGAAGAGGACCGGGTGCCTATTCATCTTTTGATGCCGGATCGCCGTCTTCGTGAATTATCGAGAGAATCGGATGTAGTAGAGGCGATATCGGGTAAAAAGCGGACCGACCATAAATTATACTACCCATCGGAGATTCTCGAAGAGCCGGGGCAGGAAGACACGAAACAGCAGATTAAGGACATACTTCATTTAAAATTAGGGAAAGTAGAACGGTGATCCCGCCGTCTTCCGGTGAGGCCGGAAGATACATAAAGACAGCAGCAGAAAGGGAGGGGGAGCGGTATTATGTTACCGGACCACGCCAAAATCATGGCCCTGCTTGAGGATACAAAAGAAGTTATTGGACGAAAAAAACTGCAGAAAATCGTATACATCGGAAAAAAGCTGAACCTTCCATTTCAGGAAAAATACACGTTCCGCATGTACGGACCTTATTCAGAGGAGTTGACGCTCCGTCTCGAGGAACTGTGCGGCCTTGGCCTTATTACAGAATGCAAGGAAACAAAATCCGGCTATTATCAGTACCGGTATGAGCTTTCGGAAGACGGCACGTCGTTTCTGGAAAAGTTTCCGCTTGACTGGCCGTCTGAGCGGGCAAAGCCTGTCCTTCAGAGCCTGAACAGCCAGAGCGCCCGGTTTTTAGAGCTCGTTTCCACGATGCTCTATTTTGACCATCTTTCCAAAGAAGCGGTGGAAGACCGGGTAGCCGAGCTGAAAAAAAGCCAGAATTACCGCCCGGAGGAATTCGAGGAAGGCTGGGAATATATCGAATCGTTGCAGAATCAGTAAGAAAACAGGTACGATAAGAATAAGGAACGATTAAAGGAGGAGCTTTTCCGAATGAGTGAATTCAGTAAAGATAATAATAAAGGCGCTGAAAAGAAACGCGGCAGCCAGTTCAATATTTTAAGCGGGGACGCTACTAAGGGGGACGGCGGCTTTAACGCCGGTGCCCTTAGTCTGGACCATGTGACCCCCGTCTTTATCGACCCGGCGGAAGACGCAGCATTTATTGACATGGGCGCGCTGCACGCCAGATCCGAACCGGAAAAGAGGGTGAAATTCGGCCCGGATAAAAGCAACGTGCCGGATGGCAAGCTGTACTGGCTCGTATGGGTGTCGACGGAGCAGGGAGAAAATGGCCCGTTTTACGCTGGTCTTGGTGCCTGCGAAATGCTTGTGGACAAAAAAGCCCGCCGTGCATACAAAAGTATGCCGGAGCATGTAAACAACCTGGATAAAGCAATTAAAGGGCGCATAGCCATTGCGCACATGGATGAGCATTCCCGCTACATTCTGCAGGAATATTTAAAAGCATTTAACCGGGACATGTGGGACAATTCGACCGAAGAGCTGTATGAAGCCTTCCGCGGAGCGGCGGAGCAATAAAAAACGGGGCGTGCGGGGATATTTCCCGCACGTTTTGTCTGTGAAAAGAGGAGGAACCGCTATGGAAACGTGGTTTACAGAAAAACAAACGGAGCATTTCGGCATCACCGCACGTATTACGAAGACACTGCATTCCGAGCAGACCGATTTCCAGCAGCTCGACGTGGTGGAAACGGCAGAGTTCGGAAATATGCTGCTGCTTGATGGTATGGTGATGACTACGGAAAAGGACGAGTTCGTCTATCATGAAATGATGGCCCACGTGCCGCTTGCAGCACATCCAGAACCGAAGCATGTGCTTGTTGTCGGCGGCGGGGACGGCGGTGTTATCCGGGAAGTACTGAAGCACCCCTCGGTGGAGGCAGCTACGCTTGTGGAAATTGACGGCCAGGTAGTAAAGTATTCAAAAAAATATCTGCCTTCCATTGCCGGGGCGCTTGATGATCCGCGGGTCGATGTGCAGGTAGCCGACGGATTTATGCATATCGCAGAAAGTGAAGCAGCGTATGATGTGATTATGGTGGACTCCACGGAGCCGGTAGGCCCGGCGGTGAAGCTGTTTGAAAAAGGCTTTTACGAAGGTATTCACCGGGCGCTAAAGAAGGATGGCATTTTTGTCGCCCAGACGGATAACCCGTGGTTTCACGCAGACCTGCTTCAGACAGTATACAACGACGTAAAAGAAATATTTACCCATACCGAAGTATATACGGCAAACATTCCGACGTATCCGAGCGGCCTGTGGACATTTACTATCGGTTCGAAGGAGTACAGGCCGAAAGAGTCGCACCGAAGCCGGACAGCAGCACTGGATACGCATTACTATACGGCGGATATACACGAGGCTGCATTTGTGCTTCCGGCTTTTGTGCAGCGGGGCCTTGAACGGGAGGGGAAATAACTATGGATGCCTTTGATCCGGCTTATACAGGAAAGGTATTTATCGGGAGCTCTGCTTCCTATGAGGACAGCAGCGTGGTATTGTACGGCATGCCGATGGACTGGACGGTCAGCTTCCGTCCGGGCTCCCGTTTTGGCCCGAACCGGATTCGGGAGACCTCTATCGGTCTCGAGGAATACAGTCCCTATCTGGACAAGCATCTGGAGGACTATTCGTATCACGATGCCGGGGATATGGTGCTTCCGTTCGGAAATCCGGCCAAAAGCGTAGAGATTATCCAGGAGACGGCGGCGCATCTGTTTGCGGATGGCAAATTCCCTCTGGGGATAGGGGGAGAGCATCTTGTGACCTGGCCGATTATGCAGGCGGCCTGCGCGCATGATCCTTCTGTCGCCTTTATTCATATCGATGCGCACACGGACCTGCGCGAAGATTATGAGGGAGAGCCATTATCCCACGCTACCCCGGTACGGAAAATCTGCGAAAAAATAGGACCGGAAAATGTGTATTCCTACGGAGTGCGCTCCGGAGAAAAGGAAGAGTTCAACTATGCCCGCACGTCCGGCATGCACTTCTCCCCGTTTGAAGTAGCAGAGCCGCTGCGGCGGGATCTAAAAGAACTGCAGGGACGCTCGGTGTATGTATCGATTGATATCGATGTTTTAGATCCGGCGTACGCGCCGGGTACAGGTACGGCGGAAGCCGGCGGCATAACGTCAAAGGAGCTGCTGGAAGCCATTCACGCAATTGCCGCTTCGGAGGTTAATGTAATCGGGGCCGATATTGTGGAAATTTCACCGCCATACGACAGCGGGGACCAGACTGCGATTGCGGCCGGAAAATGTATTCGGGAGATGCTTCTCGGCTGGACAAAATAGAAGCTGAGACCATCAAAAAGGCCGGAAAGCCTCTTAAGGTTTTCCGGCCTTTTATTTACGTCAGACGAACGGGAAGCTCTGTGAGGCCGCGCATGAGTATGCCGGGACGCCATTCCAGGTCATCAGACGCTATGTCCAGCTGCAGCTCCGGGAAACGTTCAAGCAGCGTATTCACGGCGACTTCCGCTTCAACTCTGGCAAGCGGGGCCCCGAGACAGAAATGGATGCCTTTGCCAAAAGCAAGATGTTTGCTGTGGCCGCGGGTGATGTCGAAAACATCGGGGTCTTCAAATGCTTCCGGATCACGATTGGCCGCATCAAGCGCGACAAGTACATGGTCTCCCCTGTTGATCGTTTTCCCCTGAAGCTCGAGTGTTTCAGAGGCCCAGCGGTCGGTGCTGAATTCAACCGGTCCCTCGAAACGAAGCATTTCTTCAATGGCCGGGCGGATGAGGTCCGGCTGCTGCTGTAACGTGCGCATCTGCTCCGGGTGAGTCATCAAAGCGAACAGGCCGTTTGCAATGAGGTTTACCGTCGTTTCATGGCCGGCGATAATCAGCAGGGAAACGACTCCGTATAGCTCCTGCTCGGATAAACGATCGCCTGCTTCTTCTGCCTGGATGAGCTTACTCACCATGTCATCCTCCGGCTGCTCCCGCCTGGTGGCTATCCAATCCCTGAGGTAGGCGGTGAATTCCTCCGTGTGCTGCTGAATTTTTTCAGCTTTTCCCGGGTCGTTGGAGGCTTCGACGAGGGTGTTGGACCAGGTACGGAATTTATCCCTGTCCTCGCTCGGCACCCCGAGCATTTCGCAGATAACAATGATAGGAAGCGGAAAAGCGAAGTCATCGATAATATCAATTCGGGAGCGGTTCTGCATGTCATCAATCAGCTCATTTGCAATTTCTGTAATTCTGTCCCGCAGCTCTTCGATCATTTTCGGTGTAAATGCCTGCTGAACGAGTCCGCGCAGCCTTTTATGATCCGGGGGATCCGCAAAAAGCATATTTTGGGAAAAAATATTTTTCTGTGCTTCGGCGCGTTCTTCTTCATTTAAAAACACAGTGAAATCCTTAATGAAGCGATTATCCTTCAGTACCGCGACAGCGTCCTCGTACCGGGTAACGATCCAGGCGTAATGACCGTCGGGCATTAAGGCCTGATGTACTGGGTCATGCTGCTGGAGAGAGTGAAAGGCGGGATACGGGTTCTGGTTAAAGGCATGAGTGAATAAGCCGGCTTCTTTACTGTGGAAATCGTTCTTCATTTTGATCGGCTCCTTTATAGTAGGCTTAGGGGAGGAAGTACCCGTGCATTTAAAGAAACGGGGGACAGGTTAATGATATTCCCGTTTTTTCGAAAGCGTCATCATTGTTGTTTAAAGAAGAAACAATTAGAATGTAGAAAAATCCATCCTTTGCGGAGGTATAGCAAAATATGATCTATCATGAATGGAATCGTAAATGGAATGAACTTGAATGCCACCGTCTATACCGCAACGATGATTTAGAAAAGGATAAACAAGGATATATTGCGTGGGAACGGGAGCTGCCGTTTTTTAAAAGCTACCGCAGTCGTGCGTTTTATGTTGCTGATATGTCCCGTTATATTGAGCATTGGGCTGCCGACGAAGAAAGAAAAGCGAGAGCAATCACGCGTCGTTTTCCGGAAAAATTCCGGGAGCAGAAGGAGGAAGCCGACCGTCTCATCCAGGCGGACTACCGGCTGCTGCTTTACCGTCGTCTGTATGAGGGAAGAGTGCCTTACGTTTTAATGTCTCCAAGACAGATGGAAGTGTGGCTGCAGAAGGAAGAGGCATTTCAGCTGCAGCTGACAACGCTGAGTGCCGAAGAGGGCCCGCTTCAAAGCCTTTCTTTTTTGAAAAAACAGATGGGAAACAAAAATTATCGTAAATGGTTTGCCCAGCGCCGAAAAGAATGGGAAAAAATAAAGAAGCAGGACGCCATGGACCTGCTTTCTTTATCTCCGTACCGGTCGCGCCAGCGGGAAGAAAAGAAAATATAGCCCCCGGGCAGCGGTCTGTTTAAATATACGGAGCGACTGCTTTGCGGTGGGTGTGAACGTCCACACTGCTGCCGGAAACGATGAGAACAGTGGGGCCTTTAACGGATATGAGTCCATCTAAAAGAGCGCCGGCGCCGACAGCGGCTGCCCCCTCGACCACCATTTTATGCTTATCGTATAAAAACGCCATGCCACGGGCGATCGTGTCTTCATGCAGCCGGAGGCGCTGGTCGGCATAGCGCTGAACCATGGAAAAAGTGTATTGATTTTCGAGTCCGATACCTCCGAGCAGGCTGTCAGCAAGTGTCGGGGCCTCCGGTACGATAGTCGGCTTGCCGATATTCAGGCTCTCATCCATAGCAGCTCCTTCCCGGAGGGACAAACCGCTCAGCTCAAGATCAGGAATTTGTTCCTTCAGGGCAAGACCGAGGCCGGACAGCAGGCCCCCACCGGACAAACCGGTGAGCACGTGCTTCACGGAGGGTAGATGCTCGATGATTTCGAGCCCCATCGTTGCCTGCCCGGCGATGACAGAGGGGTGGTCAAAGGGAGGGATAAGAGTCAGCCCCTCCTCTTCGACGAGCCGGGCGCTGACTTCTCCGGCTTCATCCTGGCCGCTGCCTTCCACATGCAGCTCAGCGCCGCTTGCTTTGAGTGCCTCGACTTTATTTGCAGGTACGTTTTCTGAGACACATACGACGGAGCGGATGCCGAGACTGGCTGCTGCTGTCGCTACAGCGAAACCGTGATTGCCGGTGGAAAATGTGACTACGCCCTGGGCACGCTGCTCCGGAGTCAGAGAACGAATCATGTTAGTCGCTCCCCGGAGCTTGAAGGAGCCGGTGACGTGCATTTGCTCGAGCTTTAAGTACACGGGATGGCCGGCAATATTTGTCAGAGGCTGGGAAAAAAGGAGCGGCGTTTCCGGAAGTACCGGACGTAATCGCTGTCTTGCTTCCCAGGCATGCTGAAGTGTTAACATAGAATCATCTCCTGCTGCAGCAAAATTTATAATTATACTTATTTAAACATAAGCGGAGAAGCGAAAACAATACGGTCTGGCGGACGTTTGCCAGGTGGCGGATAGGGAACACCCAAATAGAAGTGTACGCAGAAAGGATGAATGAGTGTGAGAGTTGGTTTTATTGGAACAGGGATTATGGGTTCAAACATGGTAAAAAATTTAATGGATGCCGGGGAAAAGGTTACGATTTATAACCGGACTAAGCAAAAAGCACAGCACCTGCTCGACGCAGGAGCTGGGTGGCGGGAAACGCCGAGAGAGCTGGTTTCCAAGGTGGATGTCGTATTCACGATGCTGTCGAACCCTGAAGCAGTTGAGGAAATCGCGAACAGCGTGGACGGCCTGTTTGCCGGTGAAACAAGCCGGAAAATCTGGGTGGATATGAGCACCGTTAATCCCGGCTTTACCAGGCAGATGGCCAAAACTGCAAAAATGAAGGAAATGCGCCTGGTGGATGCACCGGTATCTGGATCTAAAGGGCCCGCTGAAAAGGGAGAGCTGGTGTTTCTGGCCGGCGGCCGTGAGGAGGACGTACAGAAGGTACAGCCGCTTCTCGAAATTATGGGTAAAAATGTTCATTACATGGGAGGAACCGGAAGCGGATCTGCAATGAAAATGTCCGTCAACTTAACGCTGATGCATGCCATGACGAGCTTATCAGAAGGCCTGCACGCAGCAGAAGGACTGGGACTTGATAAAGAGCAGGCGCTTGATGTGCTGCTTCAGGTGCCGACGACGGCTCCTGCTGTGGCTGGAAAGCGTGACATGCTTCTGAGCGGCAGCTACGAAACCCAGTTTCCATTGAAGCATGCCTACAAGGATTTACATTTGCTTGAGGAATCAGCGTACCAGGCAGGAATTTCCCTGCCGGTCACCGGCTCAGTCCGGGAAGCGTATGCGCTGGCAAAGCAGTACGGTATGGGTGATGAAGACTTTGCGGCGGTGTATAAGCTGCTGGCAAAAGGGAGCGAATAAAAAAATCCCCGGCAGGCCGTTTTTTCAGGCCTGCCGGGGATTTTTGCTATTTAGCGGGAGCGCTGCTCTGCTGTTCTTCGTTTGCCTGACGGGTCATTTCTTTTTCTTCTTTCGGTGAGCTTAAGAAAAGGGAAAGAATCAGGGCGACAAAGGCAAGAGCCGTGCTTCCCATAAAGGCCCATTCAAACCCGGCTACCTGAGCGAGCTGGGGAGCCGCTTCTGCGGAGGTCGAGGCGTCCGGCTGATACTGCTGGGCACCTAAGGCGACAAAGGTAACCAAGAGGGCCGTACCGATAGAAGCGGAAATCTGCTGCAGCGTATTCGCCATTGCCGAGCCGTGGGCGTACCATTTCATCGGCAGCTGGTTTAAAGCTGATGTCATAACCGGCATCAGTGCACAGGCGAGACCGAACATGCGGATGGCATATACGATAGTTAAATACGTAAACGATGTTTCAAGCGAAAGGTTCGTAAACATAAAGGTCGTGATGGTAACAATGGAAAGCCCGGTAATGGCAAGCCATTTCGCACCGAAGGCGTCAAACAGGCGTCCGGTAATCGGCGACATAATCCCAATCACAATGGCGCCCGGTAAAAGCATCAAGCCGGATTCCAGCGGTGTAAAGCCCAACACATTCTGCATGAACAGCGGCAGAAGCGTTTCTGCTCCTATTAATGAAATCAATACCGCCATAGTGATACCGATGGCGAGACTGAATATCTTAAATTTAAACACGCGGAATTCGAGCATCGGCGACTTCAGCGTAAACTGACGCCAGACGAATAATCCGATAATCAGGGCACCGACAATTACGGCGGTAAGAACGACCGGGCTGCCCCAGCCGCTTTCGGAAGCCGTCCCGAAGCCATACAAAAAGGAGCCGAACCCAAAGGAAGAAAGAATGATGGACAATACATCAATCTTCGGACTGCCCAGTTCGGTCACGTTTTTCAGGAAGACTGCCCCGGTAATAATTGTCAGTGCTACGATTGGAAGTACGGTAATAAACAAGGCTCTCCACGGAAAGTGCTCGAGTAGAAAACCGGAGAGCGTCGGGCCGATAGCCGGCCCAAACGAAATAACGATCCCGATCATGCCCATCGCTGTGCCGCGGCGCTCCACGGGAATAATGGCCAGAAGCACTGTCATTAAAAGAGGAAGCATAATGCCGGAGCCGGATGCCTGGATAACACGTGCAAAAAGAAGCACCGGAAACGAAGGAGCAATGGCTGCTATAGCGGTACCGGCACCGAATAAGCTGATAGCGGTCAAAAATAATCCTCTGGTAGTAAAGCGTTCAATTAAAAAGGCGGAGATTGGAATCATAATGCCGTTTGTCATTAAGAAGGCCGTCGTCAGCCACTGAACGGTCCCCTGGGTGACTCCGAGTGCGTCCTGAATGGAGGGCAGGGCAGTAGCGAGCAGTGTTTCGTTAATAATTCCCATAAAAGCACCAAGCAGCAGGGCAGTAATCATAGCTGCCTTCTGCCTGGTGGGAATGTCCCAAGATGAAGAACTCATAGTACGTGTTTCTCTCCTTTCCATGCGCTCCATTTTGCACTCAGCTTCTGTGTGTGCGTATGGAGATCCGCGTGGTGCTGCAGCTGATGCAGTAAAGCATCGATCAAAAATTCCCTCGGTATTTCTGCCTTGAACTCTTCATGAATCATTTCAGTTGTCTGGAGTGTCTTTTCAGGCAGTTCGCCCTGCGTGTGCCGGGCTTTTACAAATAAAAGCAGTGCTTCGGATTCGCAGCGGATGCTTTCCATGCCCTGCACGGGCTCTTCTCCTCCGGCCCATTCTCTCGGAAGCTGGGGATGGAGATCACTGTCATCTTTAACGATGGAATGAAGCCTCTCTACGATGAATGCCGATAGCTGGTTCAACGGGAGAGCGGAAATATGCCAGGTCATAAGGGTTAAATAGGAGTGCATGATTCCTTCGAGAATGACAGCAAGATCACTGACGTAAGGGTGCACCCGGGGGCCGAAGGCTTCCAGTAGTGATTGTTCATGCCATTCCTGAAAAAAGCGGCGCATACGGTTTAAGTAGTTGGAAATTTTGTTTTCCGTGTGAGGGGGGAACTCCGTGAATAGCATCTGAAACAGCGGACGGTACTCCGTGAATTTCTCCAGCTCGATGCGTACTTTACCCTCGAGCCGCTTGAGCTCAGGCTCATGCTGCGTTTCCTGATAGTTTTCGGCCTCATAAAGCATATTTTCATGCACTTTGCGGAGCAGCTCTAAAAGCATCGTTTCTTTGGAATCAAAATGCTTATAAAAGCCGCCTTTGGATATGCCGCAGGCCGCTGTAATGTGCTGGATGGAAGTGGAGTGGAAGCCCTGCTTCACAAACAGCTGCAGTGCTGCTTCCAAAAGCTCATCCTTACGCTCTGTCATGCAGCTTTCGACCCCCTTTTTGACTCTGTGGTTACTTTTGGTGAACGTTTAGTCACAAAGAGTATCGTAGCATTTGCCATGTATAGAATCAAGTAATGAGCTTAGAGATTTTGAGGCAAAAAAACCTGCCGGCAGCCCGGCAGGTTTATGTATCTAAATAATCAACGCCCCGCTCTGTGAGCTCTTTTGTACCATGGCCCAGATGGAGATAGACGATCAGGAGCGCAATCCCGGCGGCAGACAGAAGTCCCCCGGCTCCCAGCAGGCTGATCCATTGCCACGGGGCTGTATTCCATAAGGGAAGAAAAGCCGGCTCCGGACCGTGCCATTTTGAGTGCAGGGACAGACCGGCGCTTAAAAGCATCCAGGCGGGGACGAAAAAAAGCAGAAGGTACAGAACGTTGAGGAAAAAGGATACCACTCCTGTATCGAACCGCACCCGCTTTTGCGGGTTTTTTTCGTTGTATGTTCCGCCGGCGGCCCCGGCCCAGACACCTGAAGCAGCGGCAACAGCTGTGAGGGAAAGTGTCAGGACAAGCCCGGCGAAAAACAGTACGATGCTCCATCCAAAGAGCAGAAAGGTGATCAGTTCAAGAGCTGTAAGTGCCACCCCTGTCATAACCCAGTGAGCCAGAAATTTTCCGAGGACAATCTGCCGGGGTGTTATAGGGAGCGCCCGCAGCATCCATCGGGAATCGCCCTCTCTTCCAAATGCGGCCGCAGCAAACTGCTGCAGACCAAGCAGAATAGCTGGACCGAGCATAACGTGCACACTGCTCCAGGCGGAGGCGGGGTTTGTCCAGGGCGAAGCAAGCGCCGAGTCGCTGCCAAAGAAATTGATGAACATTAAAATAAGAATAAGGGCAAACGTGAAGCAGGTGGTCCATTCTTTAGGATTTCGCTGCACAGCCCGCCATTCCTTAAAGGCAATAGCATGGGGGACAGGGCGGGCGGCTCCGGGCCTGGTCGATTTGATTTTGTTTCCCACGGGCTCGGCGGCCCGCTGCCAGGAGGAAAAATAGTGTTTTTCCACGAACCACAGGGAAGCGAGGCTTATGACCGCCAAAGCTCCGAGGGAGGCAGCTGTATAAATGACTCCTGTGCCTTCCCCGTGAAAAGAAGCGAAAAGAGCGGCTGCCACCGGCTGCGTGGGCAGCCATACGGGAGCTGCTTCAATGGTAAGGGATGTGTTACCGTTTTGCATAATAATGTTTGGCATCTGCGCAGCCAGAACAAACAGGGCTGCAGATATGAAGCTGATTACAGTAGTCAGCTGCTGGACACGCTGGGCCGGCAGAATATAAACCAGAAACAGATTCAATAGAAACGCGAGGCCTGCTCCAAAAACAGACAGGCCGAAAAACAAAAGAGCAGCGGCCGGATAAAACAGTAGGTGGGCTCCGGAAACGACTCCGATAATAATGCTGAGCCCGGTTAACAATAAAAAGGAAAGCAGGGGGAATCCGGCCCATCCGGTGAAAAACTGCATGGCAAACAGATGCCTTGAGCGGATGGGAAGAGTGAATAAAAACTCAATATCCTTGGAGCCGAACAACAATTGAAAGGTGCGCGGCATGGTCACGAAAGTGATGACAGCCATGATGCTCAGCAGCAGGTAAACGACGACCGCATGTAAGCTTTCCGGAGAAAAAACGTCCCCGGCCGCAGCCATGCCGAGACCAAAGGGAACCATAATGAACAGGGCCAGGGCTGTCAGAGTGATGTATAATACTTTTCGCCCGGACGGCAGAGACTTGTACTGATGGCGCAGCGTTTTTTTCTGATAATACCAGAGCGTTTGTATCACGGAACCTCTCCTTCAGGGCCTTCGGTTTCGTGCTGCTCTGTCATGCGGAGAAAGACATCCTCCAGAGAGCCTTCGGCGTGACCGGCATGCTCCTGTTTAAGCGCCTCTGGAGTGCCCGTCTGCAGAAGCATCCCCTGGTGAATGATTCCAACCCGGTCACAGAGCTGATCAGCAACGTCGAGCATATGAGTGGAGAAAAAAACGGCAGTGCCGTCTGCTGCGGTTTCGCGCAGAATAGCCCGAAGGTCGCGTGAGCTCTTCGGATCGAGCCCGACCGTAGGTTCGTCCAGAAAAATAACAGACGGCTGATGAATCAGGGCTCCGGTTAAAGCTATTTTCTGCTTCATGCCATGTGAATATGTCTCCATTAACCTGCCGGCGCTTTCTGTTAAATCAAACCGGTGCAGGAGCCTCTCTGCATGTTCTATCCATATGTTTTTGTCGAGTTTAAATACAGAAGCAATAAACTGAAGAAATTCCCATCCTGTGAGCTTTGGATAGATATCTGGTTTATCGGGCAGATAAGCAAGCTGCTGCTTTGCTTCGAGCGCCTGACTTATAATCGATTTACCATGAATGTATCCATCCCCGCTGCTCGGTTCAAGCAGTCCGGCGAGCATCCGCATCGTCGTTGTTTTACCGGCCCCATTTGGTCCGAGAAAGCCGAATATTTCATGAGCGTGGACCTCGAAACTCAATGGGTGTACAGCAGTGGCCCCCTTAAATTGTTTTGTCAGCTGGCTTACTTCTACTGCGGGATAATCATGCATGTCGGGCCCTCCTTTGTATGATATGCTGTGGGAAAGATGAAAAGACATGTTCATCATAAATGATATAGAAAATAATGGAAATGATAAAAGAGCGTACCGTGTAAGGAGGCAGAGGGCTGAAATGACCTACGAAGAACTGGCGGATAGACTGGACCGCACGTCTGACGGTGAAATGATTGGTTTTTTGATGGTACCAAAAGCGCACCGGAAGCAACAGAAAAAAGTGAACAGCTATTTAAAGGAACGCTACGCTGCATCTGATTCCGCTTCCCTAAAAGATATCGTGGAGCAATTTTGTGAAGAAAACCTGGAACCGGGGGAAAGCCGGGAAATTGAATTTTATCCAACGGAAAAATTAACATAGCTAAACGGGGGAGAAACGTTGAAACCAAAAAAAGTGATGAATCTGGCCACGCTTATTAACGGCATCGGCGTATTTTTATTTATTTTAGCCAGTGTCCCGAACTGGATTCCCGCGATTTTATGCTTGTTTGGGTGCACGCTGCTCGTGTTTCGCAAACAGGCAGCAGACTGGTGGAATAAAAATATTACTAAAGAACCGGAGCAATGAAGGCAGCTGCGCTTGAGCGGCTGCCTTTTGGATTCACGCCGTACGAGCGTAGGTCCATTTGCGCCACAGATATTCCATTGGCCCCTGGGAAAATTTCTTCACATACCAATGGCTGCCGGCGAGCTGGAAAATATAAATGATTAACGCTGCAATAAACCCGCCAGTAACAGAAACCTCCCCGAACAGCCCCAGACCGTAGCCATGAAACAAGAGAACAGCAATAATAGTCTGCAGCAGGTAGTTTGTTAAAGCGAGTCTCCCCATGGAGGCGAATGGAAGCAGAAGCCGGCGCAGTCCTGGTTTTTTTACGGCCAGCACAAACGACGACACGTAAAACAGCATCATCACTGGTCCGGCGATATAATTCAAACCATCTCCGAGCCCGGTGCTGATACCGCCGGGAAGGGCTGTCCATTCCTGTTTAAGTGCTGTAACGGCGGCATTCAGGGCAAGGCCGAGCCACAGGCTGTGTACCCAGAGGCGCTTCCATGACTTTATATGAAACGCGGCTTCTGTAAACATGCTCCGGCGTCCAAAATAAAAGCCGAGGAGAAACAATCCAAGAATGAAGGGCACAGAAAACGGAAGCTGAAGCAGAACGAATACGACTTCATTGCTCAGCCGGTAGGATAAAATATCGACGTAGGAGCCGTTTCTCATTACAGAAATCCCCGAAGCAACTGACTGCTCGGCGGAGGCCCCGGGGTTCATTGAGGCAGTCCCCGCGGAGGCTGCAGTTAACAGGAGCGTCATAAAGACTCCCGCAGCAAGGATAAGCCCGAGAGCCCATGCTAAAACTGCTTTACTGCTTCTATAAATAAACATAAGCAGAAAGAAGCCAGTCGCCGCGTATAAGTGAAGAATATCGCCTGACCATAAAAATATGAGATGGATCATGCCGATAAACAGTAAAAAAAGAAGCCGGCGCTGAAAAATACGGTCAGCGGAAAGGTTTTTTTCTACCAGACGCTTGTGGAACATATAAAATCCGAGCCCGAATAAAAAAGAAAACAGGGGATAAAATTTTCCAATCACAAAAAAGTCCAGCAGCGTATTAATAGCTTGATCGGCTGCTGTAGTCTCCGTCAGACTGGTATTTATCATATCTGCGTACTGGCTGAAGCCTAGAGCTTTAAAGGCGGCCATATTTGCCAGTATAATGCCGAGCAGGGCAAAGCCTCTCAGCATGTCGATCGTATGTATACGTTCTTTTAGAGATACCGCCTGGGCCATCTGATTTCCTCCTTCTTAGAAACTGGATCCAGTATACCAAACCTACGTACAGAGAAAGAAAAGGTTGCGGTAATTCTTTAAAGAAAGATTACACGGGAAAAAATGAGGGTAGTAAAGAAGTATGGTAAATATGTTATTTCTCTACAGCTCTGTATAACGTTAAATGTACAGGGCTTTTTATTCATAAATAACTATCAATCAAAGTAAATACAGAAAAGGAGAGATACATTGAGAACAATAGAAATTAATATTCAGGAAGATGAAATGCACGGCACGATTGATGAAACACACAAGTTCACGTTCAGAAAAATGGAAAACCGGTCCAAAAAAACATTTCCCTTTGGTTTATTTAAAGGACACGCAAAGGAACATTCAAATGCCGCTTACCTTGAGATTTATCAGGAAGAAAACCGGATGCTTTACTGGGAGCTTGAAGATTTTCAGGATAAGGACTCTCTTGTTTTTACCCGGGAAGGGCTGCTTGAGGAAGGAGAATGGAAGCCGGAAGAACTTACGCTTGAAGGGCTTCGCGTAGAATTTTACGAACCGGAATTATAAAGCTTTGTACATAACAGGAAGCAGCTTCTAAAGCTATACCTCCGCGTTCTTGTTATAGTAGTGGTTTGATGCTTGGTTTTTTGGTTGGACTGCTGATCGGAGCTGTTTTTTCCGCCGTGATTTTTTTCATAAAACCCAGCCGGCTGCTCGCCAGTGAACGCTGGAGCCGTTTCGATGTACGAAGTATGAAATGAATACGGAAAAAGGACCGGTGCTTGAAAAAAGTGTCCGGTTTTTTATGTGGGTTTATTTAATAAAATTGCGGGTTAAACGCAGATTATCGAAATTAAATGATTGAATGAAGCGCATGGGCGGGAAAGAGATAATAGAATATCATTTATTAAGGTGGTATTTTGTAGGCACAATGGCCGGCCTTCCCGGGGAGGTAGGCCTTTATTTTGCAATTCATACATAGATCTTTTTTGAGATCTTTAAATTTAGCCGATATATATTAAGAGGAGGAGAGGGCATGGCGGAAAATTACTCAAGTGAAGACCTACAGGAGCAACAGAAGCAGTTGGGAAGCTACCTTGGAAAGTTATTAAGGGATCACTTTGGGAAGGGCCCTGAATCGGTCTACGTCAGCATTGATCCTCATTGCATCGTAATGCATATCCGTAAATTTCTGTCTCCGATGGAGCAGGTTATCATGGGGCAGAGAAACCAGGAAGCTGTCGAAGAGCTCCGGGAGACAATGATGGAGCAGATCCTTCCTGAAGTGAAGCATTACCTGTCAAGGATCGCAGATATAGACGGCTGGGAGTTTTATTTTGACTGGAATATCGAAAACCGGTCGGGCATGATTACTGCCTTGAATTCTCAGGAGTTAAAGATCGAAAAAGAAAAAAAGCGACCGGAATACGAAGAAGATATCAAAAGAAAAGTGAACGACGTCAGTGCCAAAACAGAAAAAATTCCCGATGATATTGCGATGTACCAGATCAATGAACGAACATTAATAGCTGCCAGGACAGGTATTCTAATTCTAATTGAAAAAGAATTAATTAATCTGGGTCATGGAGCAAATCTGAAAACGGCGAAGCGTCACCTGGAAAAACAGCTGTTAAATGAAATACGCTTTGATCGTCTGTTTGGGGCGAAGGTACATGATATTTTCGTGGACTGGGATTTTGATAACGACACAAGCGTTGTTGTATTTGTTACGGATCCTGTGTCGGAGGCGAAGTAACTGTATGGTATATGTAAAAGGCCATGCTGGAATAATCCGGCATGGCTTTTTTGTATATCTTCCGGTCTGGCCGGCACGTAGGACGCAGCAGAAGTACTACTCTCTTTTAGGAACGGAACTAAAGATACATAACTCATAATAATGCCCTCTCATCGGGGTGTATTAGCGTTTCCTGTTATGAAAAGGCATGATCAGAAGAAAAAGTAAACCAATGAAAAAATCAGGACCGGATTTCCCCGGCCCTGAAGAGTGTTACATTATTAATCTGCTTGAGCCTGATCTATGCATTCCTTTGCCGGCTCTGCTGCAGCAGGAACTTCCACATCTTTGCCGTTTTTATACTTTTGAAGTATAGAAATCAGCTGACCGCGGTTAAAGTCAGAGTCATTTTTGTTTGGATTGCCGTTTGGTACCAGTTCATGGACTTCATCGATAATACATTCTTTTGTGACGTTTTCAACGGGAGCTTCCGGTTCTTCAGCGGCCGGTGCCCCGGCTTCAAGGCTGATCCGCCCCTCTGTTTCATAATCCACAGCGCCTTCCGTTTCCATTAAGAATTCAGCATAGGTGATCATGCTGTTAGTCACAAGCCCGGCATCCGGCTGGATAATTTCCCCTTCGAAATTATAGCCGTCCCCGCCGTCCGCGAGGAAGTTTGGCAGCGCGACCGAGTAGGTTTCCGTGCTTTCGACTGGCTCTCCGTCAATAGTTAGTTCGGCTCCGTTAAATGCCCCGTCTTCGGTGGTATAAATGGTATAGTTCAGCCCGGACGTCTGAAGATCCACCTGCTCATTTCGGTTGTAGGACTGCTCGATTACATTTTCAAGAGCTTCTCCGGTCATATTCATTTCAACGATATTATTTCCAAATGGTTCAATGGAATAAATATCTCTTGCAGTAATATCTCCAGGGTCGATGCCAGCCCGCAGGCCTCCGTTGTTATAAACGGCAACGTCTGTATCTGTGGTGTAGCGCATGGAGTCGGTCCAGAAGTTACCAAGCGGGGCGTCTTCCTCATAGCGGCTGTCTCTCGACAGACCGGTATTTGTTTCCCCAATCACTTCTCCGAGCAGTTCATCCGCTTCTGCTATATAATCATCTGCTTTCGCCTGAACGTCTTCATTCACCGCTTCTATGTTCTCGATGTCATGCAGCTGTCCTTCAGTGTTTGTTACTTCTCCGGTTTCATCGTCAAGGGTAAAGGTCATTTCTCCGATAAAGTCGAGGCTGGAGCCTGCCTGGGCAATAGGTGTGCCATTCACAACTGCCGGCTCTTCAAGGACAGTATGCGTATGGCCGCCAATAATGGCATCAAAAAAATCTACGTCCTCTGCCAGCTGCTCATCTTCACTGTAGCCTATATGAGTAAGGCCGAGAAAAAGGTCTGCGTCTTCTCCAAGGCTTTCGTATGACTCCGCCACCCCTGCGTAATCATTGTCAAAGCTGAGGCCCTCGATGCCATCAGGCGCTGTGGCAGGCGGCGCCTGAGTCAGCCCAAGAAGAGCGATATCGACGCCGTTAACGTTAATTTCATCATACGCAGCGGGTTCTTCAATAGGAATCGAGCTGTCTTCGATTGATGTATTGGCACTAATCCACGTGAAATCACTTTCTTCCTCATTTTGGGCGAAGACTTCCTGGCCATAATCGAATTCGTGGTTGCCAATCGTCATAGCTTCAAGTCCGACATCATTCATTAAGTCGACCATGGGAGCCCCGTCCTGTAAATCGACTACCGGGTCTCCGCTGAAAATATCCCCGGGGCTGACAAAGACCAAGTGATCAGATTCTGTTTTTTTCTCATCAATGTAACCGGCAAGCTTTCCCATATCTTCAATGGAAGAATGAATGTCATTGGCATGAATGACTGTTACCTCTGTTTCCCCCTCTGCTGCACCGGCATGAACTGCGGGCAGTGCGAAAAAAGCGGCAGAAGCGCTGGCAGCAATCCCCCATCGTAAATATGAATGGTTCATGTAATTCCCCCTATATGTATAAAAGATCTTATTAAAATGTAAGAAAATTTTGATCTTTTGCCAATAAGCAGGAATTACTGCTTGTAAACAATGAGAAAAAGAGAGAGCATGTACCCATGGCGCTGACAGACTTATACGACAGTATTTGACAAAACTCATAACCATGCCCTCTATTTTTTTACATCCAAAGTCGTGATTCTTTTAGATTATTAAGCCGGCTTTTCTGTCGGTCCGCCTCGCTTAGCCATGAATACGTATGTTACGAGAGCCAGTGCACTCATCAAAAAGATGGTGAGCCCCATCGGAACGGCTGTCTCTTCACCGGCAATCCCGACCATAGGAGCCGTTACGGCACCGAGTACAAACGGCAGAAGACCTAAAAGCGCAGAAGCACTGCCGGCGATATGACTCTGGGTTTCCATCGCAAGGGAAAACGAAGAAGTAGCGACAAAGCCGATAGAAGTAACAAAAAACAGGATAGGCAGCACAATTCCCCAGAGCGGTCCTTCAAAAATAACGACTACAAGCAGGGCCAGTCCGGCCGCAAACGCCATTACAAGTCCAGTTTCAAGAAATGTTTTTTCAGGAATAACAGAAGCAAAACGGCCGACCATAAACGTTCCCAGCAGAAGGCCGAGTCCGTTTAAGCCAAACAGAATACTAAATACCTGTGGGGATACGCCGTATATATTTTGATAAATAAACGGAGTGCCGGCTACGTAAGCGAAAATCCCACCGATCATAAATCCCTGGGAGAGAGCGTATCCCGAAAATTGCCGGTCTTTAAGAAGAGAAATAAAATTGCTGAAGGTAGCACCGAGGTTGCTTGGCACCCGGTCGTCTACAGGCAGCGTTTCGCCTAACCGAAACGCTGTAATCAGCAGCAGAATAGTACCGAGTACAGAAAGTGTTAAAAAGATTCCGGGCCAGCTGGTGAAAAGGAGCACTCCGCTCCCAATAGAAGGAGCGAGCAGCGGCACGAGATTGTTGACGAGCATCAACAGGGCAAACAGCTTCGTAAGTTCAGCGCCGTTGCTGACATCGCGGACTATTGCCCGGGAAATAACGAGTCCGGCAGATGCGGCAAAGCCCTGAATAAAACGTCCTGCAATCAAAATGAAAACATTCGGTGCAAAAATACAGGCAGCTGAAGCAGCAATATAAACGATCAGGGCGACAATCAGCGGCCGGCGGCGTCCGTACACGTCACTGAGGGCTCCGGCGACGAGCTGGCCAACGCCGAGCCCGAGCAGACAGGCTGTTAAACTCAGCTGTACAATAGAGGCACTGGTTTCGTAGGAAGCGGTAATATCAGGAAGGGCGGGAAGGTACATATCAATAGTCAAAGGAATCAGTGCTGCAAGTGCTCCGAGCAGGATAACAAAACGGGCCCGCTTGAAGCCGGTTAATTGGTTCATATGTAGACCGCCTTTCTAAGCGAAAATATAAATAAAGGAAAAAGATTAAACCTGCTTCAGCTTACCTAAAAAAAGAAGAGATGGAAAGTTTTTTGCCCGTCCTCATCAAAAGAGGCCGATTCTATAAGCATAATTTTTTGGAAAATAAGGCGTATGAATCCGCTTCTCCGTTATAATAAAGATAGATATTGAGGAGGAAAGCGCCATGAAAACAAAATTAAAACACTACGCTCTGCGGCTGACAATTACGGTGGGTGCCGCTATTTTGATTTTGCTGCTTTCACGCTTTTATCTGCATCTCGATCCTGAAGATGTGAAAGGGTGGATGGAAAGCATTGGATTTTTAGGACCGGTCGTTCTGCTGCTGTTATTTGTGATCCGGCCGTACCTGCTGATTCCTCTCCCCGTGTTCGCCATAGCTTCCGGGTTTTTGTTTGGGCACTGGCTGGGCGCCCTCCTTATTTTTCTTGGGGCCGTTCTGGGTGCCTCCGTATCTTTTTTTACGAAAAGACGCAAGGCGGGAGATTTAAACTTAGACGATAAAAATATGGAGGAGCTCGATAAAATCAAGGAAGAGCTCGAGGAACACGGCTTCAAATTTTTATTAATGCTCCGGCTCATCCCGGTGCTTCATTATGATTTATTAACCTCCCTCAGCGCCCGCCTGGATGTAGGATGGCGGCAGTATCTGGGCGCCACTCTGATAGGTACTATACCGCGAGCTGTACTGCTCGGCTTTTTTGGTTCGAGTATTCTTTCCTTTGAGCCGATGAAAATGATTATCCTGGGAATCCTTGCAGTGGTGATAGCTGTGCTCGGCTATGTGCTTAAACGAAGGGTAGAGGACGAATTTAACACCGAAGAGCTAAAAGAAGAAACTAAACAGCTGCAGCCGCCGGTATGAATGCAGCCCGGATGCAGTAAAAAGGAGAGAAAAATATGGATCTGCAGCTTGCAGGAAAAACGGTGCTCGTACTGGCATCAAGCCGGGGCCTTGGAAAAGCATCGGCTGCCGCATTCGCGAAAGAAGGCGCCGACGTTATGATTACTGGCCGTTCGGAGGAAAGCCTGAGAGGAGCAGAAAAAGAGCTTTTGTCTCTCAGCGGTCGCGGCCGGGTTGGTTATTATGTGTGCGACATTACGAAAAAGGCGGAGATAAAAGCGCTCGTGGAATACACTGTGGAAGCATTCGGTCCGGTCGATGTGCTCGTTAATAACGCCGGCGGTCCTCCTGCCGGCACGTTTGATGATTTTGATGATGATGACTGGCAGCAGGCGTTTGATTTAAATCTGATGAGCTTTGTACGCGCGATACGCGCAGTGCTGCCTTCAATGAAGCAGAGCGGAGGCGGACGGATTGTCAATATTACCTCTTCTTCGATGAAACAGACGCTGGACAATTTAATTTTATCGAATACATTCCGGGCCGGCCTGATGGGTCTGGCCAAAAGTCTGTCCCAGGAGCTCGCTCCACACGGCATTCTCATTAATTCCCTGGGTCCTGGAAAAATAGCTACAGACCGGGTGGCAGAGATTGATGAAAAAAAAGCCGGACAGATGAATAAAGGCGCGGAGGAGGTGCGCAGGGACTCGGAAGCAGGCATTCCGCTCGGTCGATACGGGCAGCCGTCAGAGTTTGCTGCGCAGGTCGTTTTTTACGGATCCTTTGCCAACACCTATGTGACCGGCCAGACACTGCTCGTGGACGGAGGGCTGATAAAGGCGCTGTAAAGCTTATACTCTGCGCTGCCGGATAACATTTAAGCCATTTTTCATCAGAAGAAGTCCTAAAGAAAGAATGGGTGGGAAACCAGGGGCGGTTTTCCGGCCTTTACTAAGCCGGGCGAGCTGCTGGTTATACCAGGCAAGCTCCATAATCCCGAGGTTATCAATAAACGGAAGACCGGTTTTGACAGGAACAATCCGTGGGACCGGAGCTTTTGAAAGAAGCCTGGCCGGATAGTCCGGGCACGCAGCCATTGGTCTTGCCAGGCCGATGAAATCGGCTGCACCTGACTGGAGCGCGTTGTCCATCGCGGGACGGGTGCGGAAGCCTCCGGTTAAGATTACCGGCACCTCTGTGGTCTGCTTCAGGCTTTCGGCATATTCGAGGAAATAAGCTTCACGCCGAAGCGTAGAGGCAGAAGCATTTTTTCCGAATAACTCCGGACGTTCGTAAGTGCCTCCGGAGATTTCAATCATATCCACTCCAAGGCGTTCGAGCTCTTTAATTACATACCGGGATTCTTCCTCCGAGAAGCCGGCTTTCATAAAATCCGCACTGTTAATTTTTACTCCAACAGGAAATTCTGGTCCAGTAGCCTCACGGACAGCGTTAAAAATTTCGCGTAAAAAGCGGAAACGGTTGTTAATCGAACCGCCCCATTCGTCGGTCCGCTGATTATGACGGGGCGAGAGAAACTGGCTGATCAAGTAGCCATGGGCGGCGTGAATCTGAACGCCGGTAAAGCCGGCATGTTTGGCCAGGGAGGCGGTATGGGAAAACTGCCGGATGATTGTTTTTATTTCTGGATGCGTTAGAGCCCGGGCGTCGGGAAAGAAGCGCTGAATCCCTGAGTCAAACGGTACAGCCGAAGGGGCGACGGCTTCACGGGCCACGCCTTTTGGTACCTGTTTGCCCGGGTGATTAATCTGCATCCATAAATGGGTATCATTATGCGTGCCGGCACGGGCCCAGGCGCGGAACAGGCCAAGCTGCTTTTCGCTCTCAAGCACGACGTTTCCCGGCTCCCCAAGCGCCTGCTGATTTATCATCACGTTCCCGGTAATCAGTAAGCCTGCCCCTCCTTTAGCCCATGTGTGGTACAGCCGGAAGATGTCAGCATCCGGCAGGTGGGCTCTTGTAGCGAGGCCTTCGCTCATGGCTGATTTAACGAACCGGTTTTTAAATGTCACATTTTTATTATGTAATGTAAACGGGGAAGCGGCGGTAACGTCTGTCAACGAGATCCTCTCCTTACTATTCGAATGGGTTGGGAAAAATTAAGCGGAGCGCGTCACAGATGCGCTCCGCTTGTTTTATTACTGCTCGTGGGAAATAACAATTTTGCCGAAAAAGTTTTGGCTCTTCATATGGCGGTAGGCCTCCTGGGCCTGTTCAAATGGATAGACCGTATCAATGACCGGTGTCAGCTGATGGGCAGCGATTGCACGGTTCATGGATTCAAACATGTCCCGGCTGCCGACACCGATCGTTCTTGTGGAAGCTTTTCCGAACAGGTCGAAGTAATCAATTTTCTCCCCGGTTCTTGTGAGCACGCCGATTAAAGAGAGTTCCTCGCCGGGGGCGACTGCTTCAATGGACTGATGGAATGAAGCGGGACCAACCACTTCGACGACCCGATTGACGCCGCCGTTGGAAAGCTCTTTCGCACGCTTTCCCCAGTCCGGGGTATCGTTGTAGTTGATGATGTTGTTAGAGCCGAGTTCCTCGAGCTTTTCCTCTTTCCAGCTGCTCGAGGTGGTGGAGATAACGCGCAGGCCGAGGATTTTCGCCAGCTGAACGGCGAAGACGGAAACGCCACCGGTGCCAAGCGTCAGAACGGTATCTCCGGGACCGGTTGGAGATGGTCCGTGAAGGGCGTTCCAGGCAGTGACGGCCGCGCATGGAAGCGTTGCTCCCTGCTCGTACGTAAGATGATCAGGCAGACGCACAAGCTCTTCCGGATTGATGACTTTATAATCCGTCAGCCAGCCGTCACTGTGTGTGCCATACGGCTCCATATAGGAAGGACGCTTTCCTCCGAACCATTCCCGTGTGAAATTACCGGCTACCCGATCTCCAACGCGGAAGCGGCGAACGTCTTCGCCTGCTTCGACAATTTCACCGGCCCCGTCCGACAGCTGTACGAGATTATCCCGCAGCTCGCCCGGATAGTTGCCTTCGATCATCGCGAGGTCGCGGTAGTTTAAGGAAGTAGCTTTTACCCGGACAAGCACTTCTCCCCGCTGCACCTGCGGCATGGATTCTTCTGTCATCTCCAGATTTTCTATGCTTCTCGACTCCCGAAGCCGAAAAGCCCGGTTTTGTGCTGATGCCATTGTATAGCCTCCTTGGATGTTTGGACTCCTTACTGTTCATTCCCCGGGGAATGATTTTTTAAAAGAGGCGGGCGTGATTTTCAGCAAAAAGTTATACTAAAAGCATGACCGGATATTTTTCTGTGAAAAACAGAGATATTATTACGTTTAATAAAGAAGAAGTCAGTCCCCTATAAAAAAGGAGGTCCGGGGTGCGGAAAAACACAGCTATGACCGAAGTAGAAAATGTGATTGTACACAAGGCAGCAGAGTTCCAGGGGTATACTGTTTTATTTTCGATCCACGGCCAGCGCTTTCAGTTTTTAATAGCCGATGGAAAGCCGCTATTTCCGTTAAATGTCCTTCATACGTTTGCTGAAAAGGATGTATGCGGCCAGTGTGGAAAAAAGGTGCTGCAGGTGCCGGTAGGCCAACAGGTATGCAGAGCTCTTCAGCACCGAAAAAAAGAACTGCTCGCCTATATGGAGGAGCATTTTCTGTGGGGACCGGCAGGACATATTTAAATACGCAGGAGGGTTAGTATGTACAAACTAATAGCCGTAGATATGGATGGGACTATGCTGAATGATCAGCACGAACTGACGCCGGAGGTGATTCAGGCGGTCCGGAAAGCGAAAGCAGCCGGCATCAAAATCGTCCTGTGTACCGGACGGCCGCTCCCGGGTGTCCAGCGTTATGTCGATCAGCTGTCACTTCGGGAAGAGGGGGACTATATTGCTGTATTTAACGGCGCGCTTGTCCAGGAGACATTCGCAAGCCGGGTCGTCAGTCAGCTCGATATGCTGTATGAAGACGTTATGGAGCTTGAGCATCTGAGCCGGGAGCTGCCCATAGCTATGCAGTACTTTAGTGAAAAGCATATTTACACGCCGCAAAAGGATATTGATAAATACACGGTGCTTGACGCTTACTTAAATAATATACCTTTACGCGTGCGCATGCTTGAAGAGGTCGGACCATCTGTGGCACTGCCGAAGGTGATGTTTGTCGGGGATAAAGAAGACATTGACCAAACAGAGCTTTTACTGCCGGAGAAAATTAAAGCGAGAAATGAAATCATGCGCAGCACCCCGCATTTTTTGGAATTTCTCCATCCAAAAGCAAGTAAGGGTAACGCAGTGATGGATCTGGCGGCCCGGCTCGGCATCGCCCGGGAGGAGGTAATGTGTATCGGAGATAACGGCAACGATTTATCTATGATAGAGGCAGCAGGGTGCGGGGTGGCGATGGGAAATGCCATTCCAGAAATCAAGGCAGCAGCTGATATTATTACACTGACAAACAATGAAAATGGGGTGGCAGAGGCCATTAATAATGTGCTGCTGGAGTCCCGTTAAGTAAAAAAGCCTTTATTCCGCGCGGAATAAAGGCTTTACTTGTATTTCCCGGGAAATCGGGATTATTCGAATGGATAGCTAAAATTCCACTGCCGCCGGGATTCGTCCATAAGTGCCATCACATCAGAGGAGTACTGCAGAATAGAGGCATAGTCCCGGCTGGAGACGGACCGTTCCATTTCCCGGATTTCATAATGCAGGGCTTTTGACGTCTCGCCCTGAGTAACGCGCTCGCTTTCTCCGCTTGTATACTCGATGACTCCCTCGTCGGCCCGCGGAAAGTTGTCGACAGTAATTGAGCCCTTATCGCCGGCAATAATCCCTCTCTTGGGAAGCCTGGAGCTGAAGGAAAGCTGGACTGTTGCCATCTGGCCCCGGCTGTTTTTTAAAACGATGCCTGACTGGTCATCGACGCCGCTTCCGGCCATTTCTCCAATGGTAGTTACCTCCTGCGGCTGCTCCTGCAGGAAAAAACGGGCAAAAGACAGGGCGTAAACGCCGATATCAAGCATTGCGCCCCCGGCAAGATCCGGGTTAAAGAAGCGGTTGGTGGTGTCGTACTCTTTAATAGTACCAAACGTGACGTTAATAGAGCGCACGCTGCCGATTACCCCGTCTGCGATTTTTTGCTGCAGCTTACGGTGAAGCGGATGATAATACAGCGTCATCGCTTCAAGCAGCACCAGGTCCCGGTCTGAAGCAAGTGCCGCCAGTTCATCGAGCTGCTGCTTGTTAACAGTAATGGCCTTCTCGCAAAACACATGCTTCCCGTTTTCAAGGCACTGCCTGGCAATCTCGTAGTGATTCGTGTGGGGAGTGGCGATATAGACGATATCAAGCGCTTCGTCTTCTATGAATGTCTCCAGCGAATCAAACGGATGCCCAATGTTAAAATCATCTGCAAAGCCTTTGGCTTTATCCATGGTGCGGGAGCAGACGGAATGAATGCTGCCGTGTTCCTCGTTCAATGCTTCCGCAAATTTTCCGGCAATATTGCCGGTGCCAATGATGCCCCAGTTAAAGCTCATATGCGTCACACCTTTTCGTTTAGTTATTTTACCCGGCTATTATAACGCAGCCGAAGGATGATAAGGAGGTAATTTCCAGTTAAACAGGGGAGAATAATTTATTTTGCCTGTTTTCCGCTAATTTTATGGTACGTATCTTCGTGGCAGATGACGAAAAGCTGGGCGTCCTCCGGAATACGTTCGTCGAGCTTATGATTGATATTTAAATCATCGTGGTCTGAAACGAGAGTGGCTCCTTCTTCGAGCAGATCCATGTAGGCTTCGCGGTATGTCCCCCACGAGGGGCGTTTAGGTATTTCATACAAATCCTCTCCGTGCTTCTTTGACAAAAGCTGTGACACGATCCTTGAGGTGCCCCGGCTGAAAGCGGAACGGACGGCCAGCTGGGAGATCATTTCTGAGCTGACGATAAATTCATCCACGTCCACATGGGTGAAGTTGTGAATATTATTTCGCTCCTTGACCTCTACGATGGTATAAATACCTTTAAAGTGACGCTGGATATTGGTGGCAATTAATAATGATTTGCCGTCGATATAGGAAGGATCATGAATATATTCTCCGCTGATGGTGATTTCATTGGGGAAAATAAATACCGCCCGGGCTTCACTGATATTTGCCTGCTCGAGTACTTCTTTTTCGGCCGGATTGCCGCGGACGTAAAACAGGCGGTCATGGTGATACGGTGTTTCTTCGTACTGATCGATAAGTACGATCTCAATATTTTTTTCCGTATTTAAAATTTCCTGGATCGCGATTTTCGCATGCTTGCTCCAGTCCGCAATGACGATATGATTTTTGCCGTTGTAATCCAATTTTCCCCGCTCCTTTCTGCGGTTGTACACGTATATAAAATCAATAGTTTTGCTGATAACGATAGAAATCAGGCCGATGCCGATCATATACAGAAAAATGCCGTACATTTTTCCAGGCACAGTCTCCGGCACGTAATCCCCGAACCCGACGGTAGTGACGGAGGTCATTACCCACCAGAAGCCGTTGAACGGGCTGCCGAATTCTTCTGGTTCTATGTAATAAATGGCAAAAGAGCTGCCGCCGATCACCAAAGCAGTGATCATAAAAATAACCGCTGTGTTCACATTAACCAGACGTTCAAACAGTTTATTAAAAAACACCCGGACCCCTCCTCTCTGCTAGAAGTACTATTACCCCTATTGAAGCTGCGAAAATCTAAAACTTTACAGTAAAAATTTTAGTAAAATATTTATTTCGACTTAGCTTTCCGCTATACTGATAAAAAGAATGAAGGAGGCTATTTCATGGATGCATCGGTATTGAAAGAATTTGAACAACAGTTTTCCCGCCTGGCGGAACGGCTGTTTTTTGCTCCCGGCCGTATTAATGTCATTGGTGAACATACAGATTATAACGGGGGATATGTGTTCCCGTGTGCGATTACAAACGGCACATATGCAGCAGCGGCCGGCCGGAGTGACCGAAAGCTGCGGCTTGTGAGCGGCAATTTTTTAAGCGACGGAATGGTAACGCTCTCATTGGATGAGCTTTCGTTTCAGGAGGAACACGGCTGGGCGAATTATCCGAAAGGGATGTTTGCCATTCTGGCAGCGGAAGGCTATCAAGTCGAAACCGGCTATGATATTTATTTTTCCGGTAATATTCCAAACGGGGCCGGCCTATCATCGTCGGCGTCAATTGAGCTGGTTACAGCCGTACTGCTGAATGAGTGGGAGGGCTGGGGACTTCCCGTTAAAACCCTTGTGCAGTACGCCCAGCAGGTGGAAAACGAGTATATCGGCGTTCAGACCGGTATTATGGATCAGTTTGCGATCGGATTTGGCAAAGAAGGGCATGCCATGCTGCTTGACTGTGGAACGCTTGAATATGAATACGCTCCGCTTCCGACAGATAAATATACTATTTTGATTATGAACACGAACAAGTCCCGGGAGCTTGCAGGATCAGCCTATAATGAGCGGCGGGCGGAATGTGAAGAAGCACTGGCAGAAATGCAGCAGCACCGGGACATTACGAGCCTTTGTGAGTTATCGGTAGAGGATTGGAATCAGCTCAGTCGGGAGGTAAAAAATGAAACAGTCCGAAAAAGAGCCCGGCACGTTATTCATGAGCACGACCGCACGAAGCAGGCAGCAGCAATGCTGAAGGCGGAAAATTATGAAGCATTTGGCCGGCTGCTTAATGAGTCACACCGCTCGTTAAAGGAGGATTATGAGGTGACCGGTCCCGAACTCGACGCGTTGGCTGAGACCGCCCAAAAGCAGCCCGGCGTGATTGGTGCCCGGATGACCGGAGCGGGATTTGGCGGATGCGCGATCGCTTTTGTGGAACATAGCCAGGCCGAAGAGGCAGAGAAAAGTATTGCAGAAGCCTATGAAAAAGAGATAGGCTTCAAACCTTCGTTCTATAAAGCTACTGCCGGCGGGGGAGCACGGGAGCTGGCACGTGCCGGGCAAAAGTAAGCGAAAGGAGAGGTTTTATGGCTATACAGGTGGATTCAGCTGTCATGTCGCTCGTCGACTGGGCAGAGGAAAATAAATTAATTCATGCAGAGGATAAGGTGTATGCACGCAATCAACTGCTGCGGGAGCTTCACCTCGAAGCGATTGATGAAAATGCAGCTGGCGGGCCAAAGCCGTTTGAGGAACTGCTCGGACAGCTCACCTCCTACATGGTGGAGGCAGGGATTGTGGAGGATTTGCTCGACAGGCGGGAACAGGCCAAAGCAGACATCATGAATGTTTTCCTTCCCCGGCCTTCTGACGTCCAGCGCACCTTTGAAGAAAAGCACCGCCGGGACCCGGTCGAGGCCACCGATTATTTTTACTGGCTGAGCCGGTCCTCCAACTACATTCAGATGGACCGGGTAGCCAAAAACGTTCATTTCCCATATGCATCTTCCTATGGGACGGTCGATATTACGATCAATCTCTCCAAGCCGGAAAAAGATCCGCGTGATATTGAAGCGGAAAAGCAGAAAAGTGCGCCGGTGTCGTACCCGAAGTGCGTTCTGTGTAAAGAAAATGAAGGATATCCGGGACGGCTCGGCCATCCGGCCCGGTCGAACCACCGGTTAGTCCGGACAGAGCTTGAAGGGGAAACATGGTACCTTCAGTATTCCCCGTATATTTATTACCCGGAGCATTCCATTCTTCTCAGCGAATATCACCGGGATATGAAAATCAACCGGGAAACATTTACCAGACTTCTTAGGTTTGTTGAGCAGTTTCCGCATTATTTTATGGGTTCAAATGCAGACCTTCCAGTAGTGGGCGGCTCGATTTTATCCCACGATCACTACCAGGGCGGAAGGTACACCTTTGCTTTGGAAAAAGCAGAGCCGGAAACCGTTTTTGAATCAACGAAATATCCGGATTTAATCGTGGAAATTGTTCACTGGCCGATGAGTGTGCTACGGCTGCGCTCAGAGGAGCAGAAAAGCGTGGTTGAGGCTGCGGAGGCTGTCCGGAAAACATGGCAGGACTATACTGACGCGGAGCTTGAGATAGAAGCCTACTCCAACGGAGAACCGCACAATACAGTAACACCGATTGCACGGAAAAACGGTACGGCCTGGGAAATGGATATAGTGCTGCGCAACAACCGGAAGACAGAGCAGCATCCGTACGGCCTGTTCCATCCCCACGAGGAAGTGCATCATATTAAAAAAGAAAACATCGGACTGATTGAAGTTATGGGACTGGCTGTTCTCCCGGCCAGACTCCTCGGTGAACTCGATCAGATCACTGAATTTGCCGCCGGGCTTGGAGAGCGTGTGCCCGAACAGCACGAAACGTGGGCTGAAGAGCTGCGTGATAAGCTACAGGGCCAACCGGAAGCTGAAGTACGGCTGGGAGTAGAACAGGCCGTAGGTGAAAAATTTATGGAGGTGCTGCACCATGCCGGCGTTTTCAAGCAGGATGCTTTTGGACGCCGCGGTTTCCTCCAGTTTTTGTACACGCTCCCCTTAAAGCTCAAAGAAAAATAAAAGGAAGCTGATGACATGGCAACGATAAAGGATATCGCAAAAGAAGCCGGCGTATCGATAGCCACGGTCTCCCGGGTGTTGAACTATGATGACACACTGTCAGTAGCGGAAAGCACGAAGCAGCGTATTTTCCAGACCGCCGAAGCGCTGAACTATACAAAGCACGCAAAACGCAAACAGGCCGTTCAGTCCCTTACTATCGTTTACTGGTACACCGAACAGGAAGAGCTTGAAGACCTGTATTACCTGTCGATCCGCCTGGGCATTGAAAAGCGCTGCGATGAGCTGGGTATCCGGGCACGGCGCCTGCTGCTTGAAGAATTTTTGGAGCAGGAAACGGCTGAAAGTGAACCGGTCATCGCTGTTGGCAAATTCAGCCCGGAGCAGGCGGCACGCCTGCAGCATGTGAGCACGCAGCTCGTCTTTGTGGATTCTGCTCCTGACGATGAGACGTTTGACGCCGTTATTGCCGATTTTCAGCGTGTAACGGAAAAAGTTCTTTCTTATCTTCAGGAGCTGGGGCACAAGCGTATCGGCTATCTGGGCGGGCGGGAGTCCTACCCGTCAGAAACCGCAACGATTCCGGATCCGCGGGAAGAGACCTTCCGCCGGCTGATGACCGAAAAAGACCGCCATACGGTGCCCTGGATACGAACGGGACGCTTCACGGTTCAGGATGGCTATGATTTAACAAAAAACGAACTGGCCGCTGAGGCCGCAGAAACGAGACCGACAGCTCTGTTTGTGGCTAATGACACGATGGCAGTAGGATGCCTGCGCGCGCTTCATGAAGCGCAGATCAGAGTGCCGGAAGACATCAGTGTGGCCAGTGTCAATGATGTCAGTGTCGCTAAATTTGTTTATCCGCCGCTTACGTCCGTGAAGGTTTACACAGAGGTGATGGGGGAGACGGCGGTGGATCTTCTGCTTGAAAGGCTCGATGGACGAAGAACGGTTCCCAAAACGGTGCTTGTAGCCACCGAGCTGCAGAAAAGAGAAAGCTGCGGAAGGCATTTGTCATGAAGATTCTTCATTTTACGAGGAGCCGAATGCTTTCATAAAATAAGCGGTGGGGAGAAGAAGACCCAGAGCTGCCTGCAGAAGAGCAAAAGCTCTGGCAGTGCCGATGGGCACAAGGTCGCCGTAGCCAACAGACAAAATAGTGACGCCGCTGAAATACAAACAGTTTAAAAAAGTGGATTCAGCGGTAGTGTCGGTAGGATCATTGATCTTAAAGACAGTTTCATAAAAAGAAAGAAAATAGTACAGCAAAGCAAAAGCAAACGTCAGGCTCAACATGATTACAAACAGCTTGTAAAACATAGCCGGACTGAATGCTGTCTGTTTGTATGTTTTATTCGTGAAAAAGTAATATAGATTGATCAATACAAAAATAATTGTGAGGCCGAGTAAAAGACCGGGCAGCATATGGTTTTCCTCCTCTTATGGAACAAAGCTAAGTTTCCTTACCCTTTTTATTTGTTTCAGAAAACATATTTCTATTACATCAAAAGGGGTATAAAATAAAAGTAAGCTTTCCATCAATCAAAAAAGGAGCGTGTACGATGAGTGCGAAAAGAGTATTGATCGTGGCCGGTGATGCCGTGGAAGCGCTGGAGGTGTATTACCCTTATTTTCGGTGCATGGAGGAAGGATTTCATGTGGATCTGGCAGCTGCCAGTGTCAAAAAGCTGCATACGGTAATTCACGACTTTGAAGACTGGGAAACGTATACGGAAAAACCGGGGTACGGCATCGAAGCGAATATCGCTTTTGAAGACGTAAATGTCTCTGATTACGATGCGCTGATCATCCCGGGAGGAAGAGCACCGGAGCACATCCGGATGAACAAGGACCTGCTCGAAATTGTGAAACATTTCTTTGAAAAGGATAAGCCAATTGCGATTATGTGCCATGGAAGCCTTGTGCTGACACCAATCGCAGAGGTGGCAAAAGGAAGAAAATTGACCGCTTACCAGGCGTGCAAGCCGGAAGTGGAAAGCATGGGCGCAGAGTATATCAATGAAATGGATTATGTGGATAAAAACCTGGTTTCCGGACACGCATGGCCGGATCTGCCTGCCATTATGCGGGAGTTTGTGAAACAGGTAAACGATGCCCCGGTAACAACGTAGGACGGGGTTCGGGCGGGCCGGCTGGATAAGCCGGCTTTTTTTAATGGCTATTCATGCTAAAATGGAGCTGAATTACATAGAAGAAAAGAGGACAAGGAAATGATGGAAGCTGTTTTACTGCTGCTCACAGGCATATTTGCCGCTGCCTGCGGTTCGCTGGTCGGACTCGGCGGAGCGTTTATTATTGTACCGATACTTGCACTGTTCTTTCCGATGCCCGCCTCGGATATTGCCGGCACCTCGATGGCAGTTCTTTTGTTTACTGCCATTTCAAGCACTTGGACGTATTCGAAGCAAAAAAGGATTGATTATAAAAGCGGTGTCTATTTTGCGCTTGCCATGATGCCGGGAGCAGTCTTTGGCGCGTGGCTGACCCAGTTTTTTGATACAGATACGTTTTATACTGCGTTTGGCATCTTTTTGTTCTGTGTGGCCCTGTTTTTGCTGTTCCGTCCGAAAAACAAACAGCGGAGCGCCGGCAGGCCGACGACAAGCCGGACGTTTACAGACCTTACCGGACATACATATGAATACTCATACAATCGATGGATTGGTCTGTCGATTGCGCTGGCTGTCGGCGTTATTTCAACGTCGTTTGGTGTCGGGGGAGGCTCTGTTATGGTGCCTACCATGGTGATGCTTCTAGCTTTTCCGCCCCATATTGCGACGGCGACCTCGATGTTTTTGATGGTGCTTTCGGCGGCAGTAGGAACGGCGGCGCATGCCTGGTTCGGCCACGTGCAGTGGGAGAGTGTGCTCTGGCTGGCGATTGGGGCTGTAGTCGGCGGCCAGATTGGTTCTGCGCTTGCGGCAAAGCTGCCGGGGGCTATTATTCTGCGCGTGCTGGCCATCAGTCTCATCTTTGTTTCGTTAAGGCTGATTTTCGGAAGCTCATAAAAAAAGATCCCCGCTCGCATCGAGCCGGGATCTTTTTAGCGTTTAGTCGTTTTCCGTTTGGAAATGGGAAACGATGGTATTTAATTCTTTGGACATCATATTCAGTGCTTCCGCGAGAGCGTCGATCTCTTCTACCGCCTGAAGCTGCGTTTCCGAGGCTGAGGCCACGCTTTGGGAAGTACCGGCATTGTGTTCAGAAATTGCCGAGATTTCGTCAAAGGAAGCGGTTATTTCCTGAGAGCTTGCCGCCATTTGCTCCGAAGTGGCTGCCACACTTTCAAGGCGCACGCTGACTTCGTTCGTATAATCCGAAATTTCCTGAAAAGCCGCCTTTGCCTGTTCGGTCATCTGCAGACCATCCTGAACCTCGCCGGTGACCTGCTCCATGGAGACGGCGGAATCCTGGATTTCCGTTTGAATCGTTGAAATAATCGAAGCAATCTGGGAGGAAGAGTCCCGGGACTGCTCGGCGAGCTTTCGTACCTCTTCGGCGACGACGGCAAACCCTTTGCCGTGCTCTCCGGCCCTGGCTGCTTCAATAGCAGCGTTTAAGGCAAGCAGGTTAGTCTGCTCTGAAATGGCAGTGATGACATTTAAAATGTTTTCAATTTCCCGGGAGCGGGCACTCAGCGTCTGGTTTACTTCATTGGAACGTTCGACAGAGGCATGAATGGAGCGCATTTTTTCCAGGGCGTCGCTCACCGTAACGAGGCCGCCGTTCGCTTTTTCTGTCGTCGAAGCCGCATGCTCGGAAATGGAGGTCGTGCTGCCCGCTACCTCCTGGACACCCTTGGAGACTTCCTCCATGGCCCCGGCGCTTTCTTTAATACTTACAGACTGCTGCTCCGAGCCTGAGGCTACCTGCTGCAGGGAGGCATTGACTTCGGTAATGGCCTGGCTGGATTTGCTGGAATTTGACAAAAGCTGTTCTGATGAGTCCTGAAGAAGACGGGAGCTCATATCAAACTGTCCAATCAGCTCCTTCAGCCTGGTGCTCATGCGGTTAAAATGCATGGCAAGCTGGCCGATTTCATCCCGCTGGTTCAGCTCAATATCATCACCGGTTAAATCATCATCGGCTACCTGCTTCACCCGATCGGTAATTAAACGGATCGGCTTTGTAATACGGCCGGCGATCAGAACGGCAGCACCAATAATGAGCAGAGCTGCCACGCCGATAATCGTAAGCACTGTCCACTTGAGGGCGTTTGTGGCTGCGAGGATCTCCTCCATTGGCGTCAGAAAGAAAATTTTATAGCCTGCTTCCTGAACCGGGGCAGCGGATACGAGTAATTGTTCATTGCCGTTTTCTATTGTCGTGGAGGATGCTTCCTCCTGATCCTGGGCAAGCAGCGACTGCCATTCACCGCTGATATCAGCCTGGCCGACCGGCTGGCCGATAAGGTCTTCCTGCGGATGAAGCTGAATGACGTTTTGATTATCCACGAGAATAGGCATAGCGCTGTTTTCCTTTTCGCTGCCTGTATAACGCTCCATTAAAGCATCAAAATTAACAGAGGCAGACATGACGCCGGCAATCTCCCCATTAGAGGCGGTTACCGGTGAAGCCACAACCACAATGCGGTTTCCGGTGGCATTGGAGTTAAGGACGTCGGAGATCGTAGTCTCCCCGTTCATTCCATTCTTAAAGTAGTCCCTGTCGCCGAGATCGAGCTCCCCTATGTTTTCTTCAGTAGTATGCGCCTCTACGATTCCACTTTTACCGGTAAATACGACCGTTTCAAACGTTTCATCGCGGTCAATGATCTGATTCATCAGGCTGAGGCGGGTATCGGTATCACCGCTGCTCATATCCTGCGTTCCTGCAGCGAGTACAATTTCATCAAGCCGTTTGACGAGCCAGCGGTCCATCTCCTCTGCTGCGGCTTCAGAAGTCATGGTCAGTTTTTCTTCTTCTTCAGCCACTACGACACTGCTGCTTTCCTGAAAGACAAAAAAAGCGACAGCCGCAGCCGGAAGCAGGCCGATCACTAAAAACCATACGAGTAATTTTTTTCGAAGATTCGGCTGTAATAATTTTTCCTTCACGTTCATCCACTCCCCCAATATGTAAACAAATACCTTCTCTTACTTCATATCGGGCAAATGGAAAAAAAGTGAAGCTTTTCTGAAAAGCAGTCAAAAGAATATATGTCTTCGGCGTACAGCTGAAGCAAGCGCTATACTACTTCTTCAGCTGCATACGGTCGTTAAAATACGTCTTGTAGCCGAGCTGGGTAAATAAAATAACGCTGAGAGCGACAGCCCCGGTAATACCCAGAAGGATAGCGATCTGGTAGCCGATCGCTGTCACGGGGTTGACGCCGGAAATAATCTGTCCGGTCATCATCCCCGGCAGAAATACAATTCCTGCGCCGACCATATTATTAATCGTTGGGAGAATGGCCGCGTCAAAGGATTGATTTACAATTTTACGGGTGGCCTGGTTTGGTGTTGCTCCGAGCATAAGTGCTGCCTCCACCCGTGAGCGCTGGCTGTGCAGGTGCTCTGTCAGCGTCTGGACCCCAAGAGTAATACCAGTCATGGAATTGCCGATAATCATGCCTGCAATTGGAATGAAATAGCGGGGGTTAAACCACGGAGCAAATTGAATGACTACGAAGTTGAAATACAGCAGGCTCAGGATGGTGCCGATGCTCATAGATACAGCAATTGCCCGCTTCATTTCCCGGGTTAAGGGGCTGCGGACGCGCTGAAAGATATTCCAGATCGCAAAGCCGAGCATCAAAAGGACAATCAGCGACGTAAGCCAGGGGCTCGGATTTTCAAATAAAAACATAAGCACGTAGCCCATTAACAGCAGCTGAAACGTCATGCGGAGCGAAGAAATGAGTATTTCTTTTTCCCGTGGGATTTTCCGCCAGCGCACAATGGCGAGAAGAAGAACGATAAACACGTAGGCGGCAAGGATCTGCCAGAACGACAGCTCGATAATAGAGGTGTTTTCTGTCATAGTGTCACTCCTCTCCCCGGGCAAATGAATCTGACTGAATAATGTGGTCGGCAAAGTGATCGGCCATCGCCGTCGCATGGCTGATAAAAATAATTCCTTTGGCAGAACGGCGTGCCTCAGCCAGGAATCGCTCCATAACGTTCCATTCCATATCTTCATCGAGCGCTGACGTCGGCTCGTCGAGTAAGTAAACATCGGGACCGGCAAGAAGCAGGCGGGCAAGAGAGAGACGCTGTTGTTCTCCGCCGGACAGATTTTCGGCAGGGTCACTAAGTTTTTTATCAAGCATGCACTGCTGTGCTGCTGCGGTAAGCTCTTCCTCAGAAGCTTCTTCCCTGTCGCTGAACAGTCTTCCGGCCTGAAGGTTTTCAGCAACCGTTTCTCCAAACAGCACCGGCTACTGGGGAAGCATCATCACCTGCCTGCGCAGTTCTATGGGCTCCCAGTCGGAGAACGCCTTCCCTTGATAGGAAACGGTGCCGCGTTCCGGAGTGATCAAATAATTAAGAAGACGCAGAAGAGTTGATTTTCCGGAGCCGCTCGGACCAGTAACGGCAGTGATAGTATCTGTCGGTATGGTCAGCTTTTTTGTGTTAATAATATTTTTGTATTTTACGTCGTTCAATTGAAACATAAAACAGCTCCTTTCATTAACATTAATTATTACCCGGAAATAATCGGTGTGCAAATAAAAAAGCACCCATGAACATTCCATGAGCACTTGGACAGCATGCCTGTTCAGGCAAAATCCAGAATATATACGAGACCGGTATAGGCACTCAGCACGAACATACAGCCGAGAATGAAAACGCTGAACGGCGAGCGTCCGCGATGAAAGCTCTGCACCATCAGGTATAAAAATCCAATGGATAACAGCACGCTTAAAATGGTGATGGGATGCAGCTGCAGCTGAAAGGAAGGATTGTCCGTTATAGAAGCAGGGTAGAGCACGTGAAACAAAAAGGCCGGGTTTTCATAATGCAGACTGCCGCCTGGTTCCTGCTCGGTCATAAAAGCTGTAATCACAAAGATGAGCATGGCGGTCAGGCTTTCTGCCCGAAGCCACTGCCGTGGATTGTAATCCTTGACCTGCTGCAGACGTTTGCGGATAAATATGCCGTTAAAAAGAGCAAAAATGAGAATAACAATATAAAACAAATGCTTCCATATGAGCGCTTCGCCGTATGGAAGAGCCCACGAACCGATAAAAGGGTCTGTCAAAAGCTGTCCCATGATTACGCCGGTAAAGGCGATAATAATGACACACATGACAGCGATCAGCGTGAACCATTCCAGAAAAGAAGCCCACTGTTTATAGGAAACGGCAAACCAGCTGACCATCAAAAGCGTGCCGATCCACAGACTCACGGCAAGCAGATGGAAAAAGTGAAGCGTTCCGCCGATGAGTGGGATTGCGTTGGCAGCGTGACCGGATGCTCCCAAAGCGCCAATCATTCCCATAATAAGAACGAGCCCGACCACAGCAGCAGCACGGGGCATGCCGGTGGAATGAAAGAAAAGAATAAATATCCCGAGCAGAAAAAAGCTCAGCACAAACAGTACTACCCAGCTCTGGCCTACTTCGTACTGGAACAATATGCGCTCAAGGGCTCCGAAAAAAGGCATGTCCCTGCCCGCAGCTACCGTGCGGGTGAGCTGGGCGATGGGGACGAAGGAAACGACAGGCAGCAGGGCTGCAGCTGCTGCCGGAACGAAAAACGGAATAGAAAGAGCTGGCCGGTGCGTAGAAGGAATAAGCTGAAGCAAAAGCGTACCGGCGAGTACAGCGAAAAACAAATACTGCAGAGCGTTGCCTGCTGCAAGAATCATGTCCGGCGTTTCAGGCGGAAGAGAAACAGTGCAACGATGGCGGCGACGAGACCGAGGCCGATGAGGCCGATGGTTATGCCGAATCCGGAGCCGGCTTCTTCTTCATTAATGGCGCTTTCGGTTTCGCCTTCGGCGTTTTCTTCCGCTCCTTCCGCGTTGTTTTCAGAGGAGGAGTTGTCACCGGAGGCAGCCGCCTCTTCTTCGGATGCTTCTTCTACGGTGAACGAAGAGCTGTCCTCCATAATGTGGCCGTCTTCACTGACAATATCAAAAGAGGCTTCATATTCTCCTGCGTCAAGTGGCTCTTCCATGGTTACATTCAATTGGTCCTCTGGTTCGATGGAAACGTCGGCGGTCTCCACGTCGTTTCCTTCGGCATCTTTGACCGTGACCCCGTTGTAGTCTTCGATAGGGCCGTCAAAATAAAACGTGATGTCTTCCGGTGCCTCTACCGTGGCTCCGTCTTCAGGGTCGGAGCTTTCGAGGTGTGTATGTGCTTCAGCCACTGCGGGCGAAAGCAGGAAGCCTGCAGCTAAGCAGGCGATTAAACGGCGCATAGGTTTTTCCTCCTTTTATATGAACGAGAACGTGATTATAAACTTCTTCTTCCTTTATAACAAAGAATACGTTCAGAAAGGAGGAGAGGATGTGAATAATTTACGAAAATCGTTTTTGAAAAAGGAAAAAGGCAGAGAAAGATTATTTTCTCTGCCAGATCGACTTATGAGGAGGCGAGGAGCTGGAGAAACCCTTCAGCAGTTTCTGCTTTTAACAGCCTTTGAATTAATTTCGGCTGTTCAATCACCCGGCCGAGCAGCTCATACATCTCCTGAAGGTCTTCGGTGCTGTCTTTTTTAACATTTAACAGGCAGACAAGCTGCACAGGCCGCTCACCCCAGCGTACAGGTTTATCAAGCGTGCAGAAGGCCAAGAAGGTCTCCTCGGTCTTCGGCGTGACCGGATGAGGAATGGCGACAAGGTTGCCGAAGGCAGTTGAGGCCACATGCTCCCGTTCGAGGACAGAATCGAGAAAACCATCATCAATTAAGCGCCGGGAGGAAAGCTCCCGCTCGAAAAACTCGAGCACTTGCTTTGAGTCAGAAAGAGGCTGGTGTAAAAAGACCAGCGAGTCCCGTAAATACGTGCGGACGGCAGGCTCCTGGGAAACAAAGCTTTCAATCGTACGCAGGTCGGTTTCGCCGAGAATTGTATTTACCTGAAGGACTGGTACAGGAAGCTCATCATAAATAGGGACGGAGCTGATGATCACGTCTATGTGGTCAAAATTCATCTCCCGCAGGCGGTAGTATTCTGTCGTCCCCATGATGTGGAGGCGTTTTCCGAATTTTGACTGGAGCCGGTAGTAGAGCAGCTGGGCGCTTCCGCGTCCGGAGGCGCAGACGATCAGGCAGCGGGCAGGCGTCGTTTCCATTTTACTGCGCTCAAGAGCAGCACCGATATGGAGAGCCAGATACCCAATTTCATTTTCATCAATGCGAATATCGTAATGCTCTTCGAGAGCGATACCGGCGACTACCCCGGCTTCAAAGGCGAGCGGGTAGTTGGCCTTAATATCGGCAAGCATCGGATTACGAACGTTCATATTGTAACGGAACCGGCTGATGGCGGGCTGCAGATGAAGCGCAAGGGCGATGATAAGCTCCTGATCGTGCTGGAGCTTCAGGTGCAGCTCGTTGTCGATATGAGCGAGCAGAAAAGCGACCATGTCATACGTATCAGTATCCAGGGAGTTTTTAACCGCCTCAGCAGTGCCTTCTTCGTTGTCAAACAGACGGGTGCCGAGCAGATGAAGCGTAATATAGGCAATCTCTTCTGCCGGGAAGGACACCTGCCAGGTCTGGTTGATTTCTTCAACGATGTTTTTGGCTACCTGATATTCACGCTTTTGCGTCAGTTCATCAAATTCTGCGTGATACATCGATACGTAATGCTCGTCCTGAATACGCTGGTAGGCAATAAGAATATGGTTGAATAAATTGTGAAGCGCAATGTCGGATAAAGAAATGTGCTGCATTTTAATCTGCTCTAAAATAATGCTCCAGATGCTTTTTCTTTCTTCTTCGGAAAGGTGAAGAAAAGGCAGCGACTGATCGTGGCGCGGCTGCTCGTTCTGCCGGTCGAAAATATATTCAGCGATGCAAAAGCGCATGCGCATCTCGCTTCCCTGAAGATGCAGGCCGTCATTAGCCGTCCGCTCAAGAGCGATATTATACTCCTTTAAAATCTCCCTTACCTTTTTCAGGTCGTTCTGTACCGTGGAACGGCTTACAAACATCTCATCGGCAAGCTCATCCAGCTTGATATAGGAACTGGCAAGAAGCAGCCGCTGAATCAGATACGCGACCCGTTCTTCGGGCAGATTGGGGAGAGCCTGTGAATCAGGGGATGCCGGCTGCAGGTACTCCTTTACATATGCCCGGAACTTATCATTGTCGATGATCTTCAGCTGGTATCCCCTTCCTTTAATGGCTTCAATTTCTGCTCCGTGCGACTGAAGTGTTGCCTGAAGCCCTTTGATGTCCTCCCGGACGGTCCGGCTCGACACCTGTTGCAGAGATGCGAGATAGCTGCCGGTCACAGGGACGCCGCTTGCAACCAATTCTCTTAAAATGCTGTTGCTCCTTGTAGTCATGTCTCTTTAACCCCCTTAAAAGGTAAACATGTATGTAAGCGCTACAGAAAAATTTCATGCTCTGCAGTGCGCAATTAGGGATACTATAAAAGTAGCACAAAAGAAACAGGAAGGAAGTGCAAATCATTTCCGCTTCCTAACGGAAGAACATTCTCTATCTGTGAAAGCGCTATTTTATTATATTGAATATATCAACCGCACATCATTTTATTTTAATTGGAGGAATATCAATGAATATTTTATTAGCATGCTCCGCCGGAATGTCGACAAGTCTTCTCGTTTCAAAAATGAAGGAAGCAGCCGAAGAGCAGGGGGTCCAGGCAGAAATATGGGCAGCAGCCCAGGACAAAGCACCGGAAGAAATCAAAAAGGCGGATGTCCTTTTGATCGGCCCGCAGATGCGTTTTATGAAGAAAAAATTTGGCAAGGTTGCCGATGAACAGGGGATTCCGCTTGATATTATTGATTCCGTCGCTTACGGACGGGTAGACGGAAAAGCTGTACTTGATCACGCCATGAAGCTGTTAAGCGAGCAAAAATAGGGGGGAGACACATGAATCGTTTTATGGAGGTATTGGAAAACATTCTAATGCCAATCGCAGAAAAGTTAAATAATAACCGTCATCTGACGGCCTTGCGCGACGGGTTTTTGATTGCCCTGCCGTTAATCATTTTTGGCTCCATTTTAGTTGTTCTCGCCAATTTTCCTTTTCTTGACCAGTTGATCGGGGAAGACGCCTATGCAGCCTATCAGGCAGCGCTTGGTCCGGCTTCGGCATCCACGCTAAGTATTATGGGACTTTTTGTTATCATCGGTATAGGGTATAAATTAACAGCCTCTTACGGCGTGGAAGCACTCTACGGCGGGGTTGTTGCTCTGGCTGGTTTTATCATATTAACACCGCAGACCTTCGAAGACGTTGAGGGAGTTATACCTACTTCCACTCTCGGGGCGGAAGGCATGTTCGTCGGTATACTGACCGCGTTTCTCGCAGCCGAGCTGTACCGCTACTTTGTACAGAAAAACCTGACGATCAAAATGCCGGCCGGAGTTCCGGAGGCTGTCTCCAGATCGTTCAGCGCCTTAATCCCAGTGTCATTGACCTTATCAGTATTTCTCGCTATCCGTATTTTGTTCAGTCTTACCCCGTTTGAGTCTGCCCAGAACTTTATTTACACCGTGTTACAGGAACCGTTAACCGCGCTTGGCAGCGGGCTGCCGGCTACGATCATAGCTGTTCTTATGATTCAGGTATTCTGGTTTTTCGGCCTGCACGGACAGATTCTGGTTAACTCCGTGTTCGACCCGATCTGGTACGCGCTGAACGAGCAGAATCTGAGCGCATTCCAGGCTGGAGAAGAGCTTCCAAACGTTGTAACAAAGCAATTTATTGATACATTTATTGTAGGAATGGGCGGCTCCGGCATGACCCTTGCGATTGTGCTCTGGCTGTTCATGCTCGCACGCAGCAAACAGGCAAAACAGCTCGGTAAAGTCGGTGGGCCTCCAGGATTCTTTAACGTTAACGAACCGATTATTTTCGGTCTGCCGATCATTATGAACCCACTGGTATTAATTCCGTGGCTGGTGGCTCCGGTCGTGATCGCAGTCATCACATATGTAACGATGTCGATCGGTCTCGTGCCAAAGCCGGCAGGAATTATCGTTCCGTGGACCACCCCGATTTTCTTAAGCGGATTTCTGGCTACTGGGAATGCCTGGCAGGGGGCTGTCCTGCAGCTGTTTAACCTGGCTGTGGTGTTTATCATCTGGTTCCCGTTCCTGCGTATTCTGGACCGTCAGTATTTCCGGAACGAAGTAGAGGCAGAAAAAGAAATGACAAATGCAGACAACAAGCAAAAAAGCGGTTAAATCAGGATAGGAGTGGAGAATATGGAAGCGTTAACAGAAACGGCGTTTCAGATTATATTATACGCCGGCAACGGCAAAGCAAACGCCATGGAAGCGATCCAGGAAGCGAAGGCGGGAAATTTCGACCGTGCAGAAGAACTGATTAAGGAAGCAGGGGAAGAACTTGGAAAAGCACATTCCTATCAGACTAACCTGCTCACGAAAGAAGCAAGCGGCGAAGATTTTTCCGTTAATGTCATGCTGATTCATTCGCAGGATCATTTGATGACCTCCATGACGGTCAGAGATCTGGCGGAGGAGATCGTGGAAGTGTACCGCACTCGTTAACTATGAAAAAGGAGCCTGGCAAAAAGAAAAAGAGGGCCGGGCTCCTGCTTATTATAAAACATATTCAGGCCCAACCATTTTAGGAGGTACCATCTATGGCAGAACAGTTCACGTTTCCAGAAGGATTCTGGTGGGGGGCGGCCACATCCGCCACTCAGATTGAAGGCGCCGCGAAGGAAGGCGGTAAAGGGAAAAATATTTGGGATCAATGGTTTGAAGAAGAGCCGAATCGTTTTTTTAACGGGGTCGGCCCCGGCACCACGTCCGACTTTTACCATCAGTACAAGGACGACATCGCCCGGATGAAGGACATTAATTTTAACTCCTTTCGCCTGTCGATCTCCTGGTCCCGGCTGATACCAGACGGCTCCGGGGAAGTGAATCCGGAAGCCGTTGATTTTTACAACAACGTTATCAACGAAATGATTGCGCAGGACGTGGAGCCATTTGTCTGTTTATATCATTTTGATATGCCGATGGCGATGCAGGAGATTGGCGGCTGGGAAAACAGGGAGACGGCGGAATACTTTGGCCGTTATGCTGGCATCTGCTTTGATCTGTTTGGCGACCGGGTAAAAAAATGGTTCACGCACAATGAGCCGATTGTTCCAGTGGAGGGCGGCTACATGTATGACTTTCACTATCCCAACGTCGTCGACATGAAGCGGGCGGCCCAGGTAGGCTATCATACGCTTCTTTCCCACGTATTTGCGGTGAAGGCTTTTCGTGAAAAGGACCGCGCTGGCGGGGAAATCGGCATCATTTTAAACCTGACGCCCTCGTACCCACGAAGCAGCCATCCGGCAGATCTGAAGGCTTCCCGGATTGCAGATTTATTTTTCAACCGGAGCTTTCTTGATCCAACGGTGCTCGGGGAGTATCCGCAGGAGCTGATTGACCTGCTCGGGGAGCACGGGGTGCTTCCGGAAACCGAGAGCGGGGACAAGGAGCTGATTCAGGAAGGGAAAGTCGACCTGCTGGGGGTCAACTACTATCAGCCTCGCCGGGTTAAAGCGAAGGAAAATCTCCCGAACCCAGGTGCTCCGATACTGCCGGAATGGTTTTTCGACCACTACGAAATGCCCGGCCGGAAGATGAACCCGTACCGCGGATGGGAGATTTATCCGAAAGGTGTCTATGACATCATGATGAATCTCCGGGATAACTACGGGAATATTCCGTCGTTCATTTCTGAAAACGGCATGGGGGTACAGGATGAAGCCCGATTTATGGAAGATGGGATGATTCAGGATGATTACCGAATTGAGTTTATTCAGGATCATCTCGAATGGCTGCACCGGGCCATCGAAGAAGGAGCTAACGCCAAAGGCTATCATCTCTGGTCGTTTATCGATAACTGGTCCTGGATGAATGCATATAAAAACCGCTACGGTTATTTTTCCGTCAATATTGATACAAAGGAGCGCATGCCGAAAAAGAGTGCCTACTGGATCACGGCCGTTCACAAAAATAATGGATTTGAAAAATAACATTACGGGGCCGTCTGTCTACACGCAGGCGGCCCGGTCTATATAAATATATGCATAAAAAGGAGTGGGACGATGAAGGAAGGTATTAAGATTGTAACGATCGGCGGGGGCTCGAGCTACACGCCGGAGCTTGTGGAGGGATTTATTAAAAGACACAGCGAACTGCCGGTGAAGGAACTGTGGCTCGTTGATATTCCGGAAGGAAAAGAAAAATTGGAGATCGTAGGAAGGCTCGCCCAGCGCATGACAGCCGAAGCAGGTATTGATATGACAGTACATCTTTCCTACAGCCGGGAGGAGGCGCTTCCGGGAGCTGATTTTGTCACCACCCAGTTCCGGGTCGGCATGCTTGAAGCACGGGCGAAGGATGAGCGGATACCGCTTTCCTATGGCGTGATTGGCCAGGAGACAAACGGGCCGGGGGGTCTGTTTAAAGGACTGCGGACGATTCCGGTTATTATTGACATTGTGCACGACATCGAGCGGCTGTGCCCGGACGCGTGGCTCGTCAACTTTACAAATCCAGCCGGCATGGTAACAGAAGCGGTGCTGCGCTATACAAACCATGAACGCATTGTCGGCCTCTGCAATGTGCCGGTGGGAATGCAGATGGGGGTGGCCGAAGCGCTTGGAGTAGAGGGCAGCCGCATACAGATTGATTTTGCCGGGCTGAACCATATGGTGTACGGGCTGAATATTCACCTTGATGGCGAAGATATAAAGCAGCAGGCGCTCGAAGCAGTGGCAGACCCGGCGAATGCCTCCACAATGAAAAATATCGCAGCGCTTGGCTGGGAGCCCGAATTTATACGGGCTCTGCAGGTGCTCCCCTGCCCTTATCACCGGTATTACTATAAAACAGAAGAAATGCTGGCTGAAGAACAGGAGGCTGCCAAAGAAACCGGCACCCGGGCCGAAGTTGTCCAGGGAGTGGAGGAGGAGCTTTTCACCCTCTATGCCGATAAAACGCTCCGGACGAAGCCCGAGCAGCTTGAGCAGCGCGGCGGGGCATATTACAGCGAAGCGGCCTGCAGCCTGATTAATTCGATATATAATGACACCCGGGACATTCAGCCGGTTAATACGAAAAATCGCGGTGCGATTGCAGGGATTCCAGCGGAGTCGGCGGTGGAAATCAGCTCCGTCATTACGAAGGACGGTCCGAGGCCGATTGCTGCCGGAGAGCTGCCGGTGGCAGTCCGGGGGCTCGTGCAGCAGATCAAGTCGTTTGAACGGGTCGCTGCTGAAGCGGCGGTAACAGGAAACTACCAGACGGCTCTTCTGGCGATGACGATTAATCCACTCGTCCCGTCCGATACGAAAGCAAAACAAATTCTTGATGACATGCTCGAAGCCCATAGAGAGCATTTGCCGCAGTTCTTCCAAACAGAAAAGGCTTGAAATGATTAAGGTCTCCTAATGCAGGAGGCCTTTTTTATCAGAAAAAATTTCCACATTTTGAAGATAAACCACAAAAAGAACAAACGTTCGTGTATACTAAAGCGAAAGGGGGCGTTACGGATGAAAGAAAACAAATTAACCCCGGGGTCGAATATGCGCTGGGAATCCAGCCGGATGATTCTACCGGAGCACCGGGAAATGTGGCTGCGTCATCAAAAAGAGGACCGGATGAAGTTCAGGCCGCTCTGGGATGAGCAGCAGCTTGAGGAATTTTCCCATCGTCTTCAGGAAGCTCTGGCGGCCGGGTCGGAAGTGACGCTTCACGTATTTGATCCTTATGCAGAAATAAAAATGACCGGAAAAATTCTGCATCTGGATGCGCTGAACAAAACAATTAAGATAGAGGCAGGTGGAGACGTCCGGCATGTGAGCGTGGAGGATATTATGGATCTGGAAGCGTAAACGCACGTTTTTGAAATACGCGTAAGGGAAAGGAAGACAAGAAAAGAACTCAAAAGGGAGAGGATGAAATGAAGGATAAAAAATTCAGCAGAATTTCTTTAACGTCTTCTCTGGGAGGTCTCGGACTGATTGCTGTATCGATTATTGTTTCAGCGGTATTTTCCCTTCCCGACAACAGTCCCTTTGTACCGTTATTCGGTTCGCTGCTGACGATCGGCATTCTGCTGCTTGCGCTCAGTGCATTTATGAGCATGATTGCTTTTTCGCGCCGTGAGCCGGGATGGATGAAGCTGAGCGGCTGGATTGTTATGGCGGTGCTTCTGCTCTGGTTTATGGTCAGTCCGGCACTTACCGGGGTGGTATAAGCCTTCGGAAAAACGCTGGTTGCGCGCAGTACTGGTTCATGGTGTAATGTAGAAAAAGATGCAGAGGACGGATGTTTTATGAGTACACCAGATTTTCGGGCCCGCTCGCCGTGGGCCTCATTAACGGATGTAGACAAAGTACACGTTTCCCCGGTTTCGCCAGGGTCGATCCAGACCTCTTTAACAGTGCCTGGGAGTAAAAGCTTTACGAATCGGGCACTGATCATGGCCGCGCTGGCAGAAGGCACGTCCACCCTTTCAGGCATTTTAAAAAGCGATGATTCGTACTGGTGTCTTGGTGCGCTCCGGGCGCTTGGCGTGAAGTCCGAAGTGGAGGGCGATACGGTTACGATTCATGGATGCGGAGGCCGGTGGCCGGAGGAGGACGCAGAGCTTTACATAGGCGCTGCCGGTACTACGGCCCGTTTCCTCCCGGGCCCGCTTGCAGCAGCGGGGAGCGGGGTTTACAAGGTGGAAGCGAGCAAACGAATGAGTGAACGTCCGGTGGAGCCGTTAATGGAAGCCCTGGAAACGCTCGGGGCCGACGTTCATTACATAGATAAAAAGGGGTTTTATCCGCTTGAAATTCATGCGGGCGGGCTCCCTGGGAAAGAAGTGACCATTTCCGGCAAATTATCGAGCCAGTTTATCAGCGGCCTGCTGCTCACGGGTGCCTATACAGAGGAAGGCCTGCGTATCCGGATTCCGGATTACATTGTGCAGCACGCCTATGTACACATTACGCTTGATTTAATGAATCAGTTCGGGGTACCGGTCACGTACAACGAGGATTTAACCGATATGCAGGTGCCGGCAAAAAGCTTTCAGGGCCGGAGCATGGCGCTTGAAGCAGATGCGTCGACGGCCAGTTACTTTATGGCCCTTGCGGCACTAACGGCCGGAACGGTCCGCATTAATAATTTAACAATGGACACCAACCAGCCGGATATAGGAATGGTGGATGTGTTTGAAAAAATGGGCTGCCGTGTGGAAAAAGGTGACACCTACATTGAAGTCACAGGTCCCGAACAGCTTTCGGGAGGATTTGAGCTCAGTATGAAGGAAATGTCCGATCAGACGCTGACCGTTGCTGCCCTGGCCCCGTTTGCCGATGCACCGATTACGATCCGGGACGTAGAGCATATTCGTCATCACGAATCAGACCGCATTCACGCAGCGTGTACAGAGCTCCAGAAAATGGGCATCCGGGTGGATGAATACTCGGACGGGCTGAAAGTATATCCGGGGACGCCGATCGGCGTGTCGCTTCACTCATACGATGATCACCGGGTGGCTATGGCCCTTTCGCTGATTGGAGCAAAGGTGCCCGGAATTCATATTGAAGACCCGGGGTGCGTGTCGAAAACGTGTCCGACCTTCTACGATTTGTTTGAAGCAGCCGGTGTACCGGTGAAATTTTCATAAAAAAGAAGCCCTCTCCATTTTTAGGAGGGGGCTTTTGTGCAGAAATTATGATGCGGCAAGCTCCCGGCATGCTTTTTCACAGCGGTAGCAGGCATCTGCGCAATCTTTGCAGTGCTGATGGTCATGCTTGGCACATTCATCTCCGCATGCTTTGCAGGCCTCTGCACACAGCTGAGCGGTCTCTTTCATCAATGGACTGTTGGACTGTATTGCTTTAGCTGTCAGAGCACAAATGTCTGCGCATTCACGGTCGAGACGTATACATTCGGCCATCATTTTCACGTCGTCTTCCTGGAGGCAGTCGTTAAAGCACTGATTGCACTGCTTCATACATTCGATGCATGCTTCGAGGCATTCCTTCTGTGTAGCGTTCATATTTATCACCCTTTCTAATATTAGATACTGGTATAGGGGTTCCCGGAAGGGGTATTTATTCAAACGTAAAATATGGGGAAGCCTGCCTGCTTCCCCTGCTGCTTTGCATCATTATTTATAGGGGTGCTGCTGGTAAAAGAAATTCGGCGTGTGCATGATATTGCGGTAGGAGCTGTGGAAAATATGAGTAGCGGCCGGCGATACCGGCGGGATTAGCCACGTCCAGTCTCCGGTTACTTCCCGGCCTGCTTTTTGTTCCTGCTGCTCAAACCGTCTGAACTGCGAGGCGGCCGTGTGATGATCCACCATGCTGACGCCTGCTTTTTTATATGAATGAAGCACGGCGCGGTTCAGCTCCACAAGCGCCCGGTCCTTCCATAAGCTTCCCGCGTACGTCCGGTCGATGCCGAGTACGTCTGCAACCCGTGGCAGCATATCGTAGCGGTCCCCGTCTGCGAGGTTACGGGCACCGATTTCCGTTTCCATGTACCAGCCGTTAAACGGCGCGGCCGTATACGTGATGCCGCCGATCTCCATTTTCATGTCCGAAACAATTGGGACAGCATACCATTTTAAACCGAGAGTAGAGAAAGCATCGCTATCCGGATGGCTAATCGGAACCTCGAGTACTTCTTCGGCTCGGAGCGGAAACCACTGGGGGTCGCCTTCGTTTACCTGAACAACCAGAGGAAGAAGATCAAACGATGTTTCTTCGCCTTTCCATCCCAATGATTCACAGTATTTTGTAAAGGGTACAGACTGCGGGTCGCCAATGATTGTCCCGTCCCGCTCGTAGCCGGCGTAGCGGATCAGCTGGTAGTTCCATATGCGCATCCGCTCCTGCCCGTTTTTGACCGAAGGAAACACGGAGATAGTCGGAATGATTTTCCCGCCATTTTCTGCGTAACGGATATGGTGGCGGAGCGCTTCGGCTGCCTGCTCTTCGGTGCGCACGTACCGGCAGTCGAGAACCTGGAGGCTCTTCCAGAAAAATCTTCCGATGCAGCGGTTGCTGTTTCGCCAGGAGACCTTCGCTCCGAAGGATAGCTCCTCAAACGTGTGCTCGTAATGCCCGGAAGCTTCAATTTCCTGCTCTACATTATCCCAGCGGGCCTGAAAAATTTCTGATGACTGATCTGTTTCCCGGTAATATTGCTCTATAAATGTGTAAGCGTCCTGTTTTAATGCTTGTATATTAGTCATTATTTGTCTGCACCTCAGCTTTTGCCTTTTTTCCAGTATAAAGGTATTAGCTGCTATTATCGAAAAATCAATCCTGCAAAAGCTATTTCCCGGGAAATAAATAGATACAGCAGTAGATAAACGCACAAGTTGACACGGTCTTTAAGGAAGCGAATACTGGAAACGAAAGATTAAAGGAAGTGAGTTGATAGCAATGAAAGCAGTAATTACTACAGAAACCGGCGGGCCGGAGGTCCTGCAGATTCAGGATCGGCCTGCTCCCAAACCGGAGATGGATGAGGTGCTGATCAGGGTAAAAGCAGCAGCCGTGAACCGGACCGACATTTTAAACCGGGAGGGCAAGGCCGGGTATATCGAAAACCCGGTGCTCGGAATTGAAGTGGCAGGTGTAGTGGAAGAAGCAGGTACTGAGAACCCATTTTCCCCGGGCGACCGGGTGATGGGGCTTGTGAATGGCGGCGGCTACGCAGAATATGCCGTCATGCGGGCCGACCGGGTGATGCGGATACCCGAGGCGTTCACGTATGCCCAGGCAGCAGCCGTGCCGGAGGTATTCTTAACGGCCTACCAGACGCTTTACTGGATCGGGCACCTGAACCAGCATGAATCCGTCCTGATTCATGCCGGGGGGAGCGGTGTAGGCACGGCAGCCATTCAGCTCGCAAGCCAGCTTTCGTCGGCCCGTGTACTTACTACCGCCGGATCAGAAGAAAAACTGGAATTTATTCAAAAGCTCGGCGCAGAAGTACGCATCAACTATAAAGAGCAGAATTTTGAGGAAGAGGTGCTTGCGGCTACCGGTGATAAAGGTGTAAATGTGATTTTGGATTTTGTCGGGGCCTCCTACTGGGAACAGAACCTGAAAAGCATTCAAACCGATGGACGCTGGGTTTTAATTGGCGTGCTTGGCGGGGCGAATGTGCCGAATGTGAACCTGATGAAGCTGCTGATGAAGCGCGTGCAGCTGACCGGGACGCTGCTTACGCCGCGGAGCGACGAGTATAAAGCCGAGCTGAGCAGGGATTTTGTGAAGCACGCAATGCCGTATCTTGAAGACGGCTCCATCCGTCCTATCGTGGACACGGTGTTTTCATTTGAACAGATTGCAGATGCGCACCGCCACATGCAGGACAATAAAAACATCGGAAAAATCATATTGGAATGGTAGAAAAGAGCCTGGGTTCAGGCTCTTTTTTTATGGCTGCTCATTTCCACTGGAGCTCTGCCCCGCCGGTCCGGGTCACGTTCCGCCGCGAAGCGAGATCTTCGACGAGCTGCAGAAGCGCGTAGTCCTTCTGCTTTGCTTCAATCATGCCATCAATGGGCTCGCCGATCTGCTTTAAGGCCTGAAGAAAAGGAAGATTGAACTCCGGATCCACGTAGTCGGCATGGCTGCGGAAAGCCTCGGGTGATTTCGGCGAGGAAAGATGGATTTTTGGCCGGCTGCCGGTGTGGGCCCACGTATCGATAAACCGGGGCAGCAGCTCCTCCAAACGTTCCTCCTCAAAATGGTTGGCCTCGAAGTGATGATAATCAAACATCATTGGAATTTTTTCCTGTTCACAGACAGCGAGCACGTCGCCTGCTGTGTACGTTTTATCATCATTTTCCAGTGTCATCCGTGCCTTGATTTTTTCGGGCAACTGCTGAAGGTTTTTATGAAACCGTGCTACCGCCGCTTTTTTATCCCCGTAGGCTCCTCCGACATGCAGGTTGATCCATGCCCATTGTTCAAGTCCCATGGCTTCAAGCATATGGTAATGGTACTCCATGTCCTGCACGGCATTGGCGGTGACATTCGGCTTGTCGCTTGTAAATAACGTGAACTGGTTCGGATGAAAGCTCGGGCGGATATTGTGCTCCCGCACGAGTCTGCCGATTTCCCTGTATAAATCCGCAAAAGGCGTTATGTAATCCCAGGCGGCGTCGTCATGAGTGGCAAGCGGCGCAAGCGAGGAAGAAAAACGGTACAAAGGAATGTCGTGGGCGATATTGTAATGAAGCATGCGGATCGTGTGCTCCAGGTTCAAACGGGTGACCTCGTGCAGCTTATCCTCGCGGCTGCTCCGGTCCATTTTCCGCCAGCGCGTCAGTGTCATTGTTTTGCCCGGAGAAGCGTTCCAGAGAGCAAGAGCCTGGGATACGTATCCGAGTCGTAAAGTCATCATACATACTGCCTCCAATTTCAGATCTTTGTTATACATACCCAAAAAGCTGCGAACGTAGTCTTCAAGGGAAGTGGCAAAGAAAATAAAGCGTGACTTAATTGAACGAAAGTTGTAAAATAGTTTAAACGATAATAATAAAAAAGTTCAATTTAAGGGGGGTGCAGATGTGAATGAACTGGTGAAATTAGAGGGTGTATCAAAATATTTTGGAAAGCATGCGGCGCTTGAGCATGTGGATTTGATGATCCGTCAGGGAGAAACGGTAGGGTTTCTCGGTCCGAATGGCTCCGGGAAGTCTACTACGATCCGGGTGATGCTTGGTCTGCTGAAAAAAAGCGGCGGTGAAGTGAAGCTGTTTGGCAAAGATGCGTGGACTGAGGCTGTAGATATTCATAAACGGGTGGCTTATGTACCGGGTGATGTGAACGTCTGGCCGAATTTAACCGGCGGCCAGGTGATTGATGTTCTTGGGAAGCTGCACGGTGATTTTAATGAAGAGAAACGCCAGCAGTTGATTGAACGCTTTCAGCTCGATCCGCGGAAAAAAAGTAAAACGTATTCGAAGGGAAACCGGCAGAAGCTGGCACTCATTACGGCCTTCGCCTCGGAGGCGGATCTGTATATTTTTGACGAACCGACTTCGGGTCTGGATCCGTTAATGGCTTCTATTTTCCGGGAATGCGTGCGGGAGCTGCAGCAGGAAGGAAAGGCGGTACTTCTTTCGAGCCACATACTGGCAGAGGTGGAAGAACTGTGTGACCGGGTGAGCATCATCAAAGAAGGAAAAATTATTGAATCCGGAACGCTTGAGGAGCTTCGGCATTTAACCCGTATTTCCATTACGGCAGAAACGAAGCAGACGGTCGCTTCTTTAGCGGAACGAAGCGACGTCCACCAGTGGAAGGCAGACGAATCGAAGGTGCACTTTTATGTGGATGCAAAAGGACTGGCGCCGGTCATGCAGGAGCTTGCAGCAGCGGAGGTAGTTTCACTGGAATCCAGGCCGCCGACGCTCGAAGAAATTTTTCTTCGCCATTATGAATCGAAGGCAGGGGAAGCAGGATGAACACGTCCATGTTCACAGGAACGGGCAGGCTGTTTTGGGTAATGCTCCGGAAAGAAAAAGTGCGGCTGCCCATTTGGGTCGTTTCGATTTCGGTGCTGTTTCTGCTCAGTATTCTCAGCTTTCCGGAAACGTATCCGACGCAGGAAGACCGCCAGGGCCGCGCCCTGCTGCTGGAAAGTCCGGCACTCCGGGCAATGGCGGGTCCTGGGTACGGGCTTGAAAACTACACGTTCGGCGCGATGATTACGAATGAGATGTTTTTATACGTGGCGGTCGCTGCTGCGTTTATGAGTATCTTTATGATCGTCCGCAATACAAGGGCCGAAGAGGAAAGCGGATTATCGGAGCTTGTGAAAGCACGGGTTGTCGGCCGGGTTAGTATATCCACGGCTGCTTTTTTGCTGATGGTGCTCGCGAATCTTTTCGTTGCCATCATTATTATTGTCGGCATGCCTTATACGATAGAGGGGCTCAGCTGGGCAGGGGCCTTGGTCTTTGGACTCGGGGTCGCCGGTGTCGGGATCATGTTTGGCGCCATCAGCCTGTTTATGGCTCAGATGAGCGAAAGCGCCGGAGCGGCATCCGGCATCAGCTCTGCGCTGCTTGGCCTGGCATTTTTATTCCGGGCCGTCGGCGATGTGGCTGCTGTGGATGTGTGGCGGTGGCTGTCGCCGATTGGATGGGGCCAGGCGATGCGCGCCTTTGTGGATGAGCGCTGGTGGCCGCTCGGTCTGTTTGCCGGGAGTATTATACTACTTGCAGTGGCAGCCATTTATGTAGACTACCGCCGGGACGACGGGGCCGGGATGCTGCGGGTTCAGGGCGGGAAAGCCCGGGCTGGCAGCGGTTTGACTCACCTGCTTGGGCTGCAGAGCTTTTTATTTCGCTGGGTTTTTCTGAGCTGGGCAGCAGGCGCGGCCCTGTACGGTGTGGCGATGGGAGCCATCAGTGAAGAAGCTGCTGACTTTTTTGCGGATAATCCCATTGGTGAAGATTTTCTCGTACAGGCCGAAGGAGCCACGCTTGCAGAATCGTTATTTGCCACCTATATGGCGTTTCTGGCCATGCTGGCGGCTGGCTATGCGCTGCAGGTGATGACCAAAATGATCCGGGAGGAAAAGAGCGGCCGGGGAGAGATTCTGCTGGTTCAGTCTGTACCGCGTCCGCGGTGGATGCTTGATTATCTCCTGATTTCCTGCGTGGGAAGCTTCATGCTGCTTGTGATCAGCGGCATCGGCGCAGGGGCGCTTTACGGCTACTATACGGACAGCTCAGAGGGGGCCTGGAAGGTGTTTTTCTCTGCCATCGCACAGACGCCGGCTGTCTGGATATTTATTGGACTGGCTGCTTTATTAATGGGCCTGTGGCCCAGGGCGCTGTCACTCGTCTGGCTTGTGTATACAGCATTTACACTGATCGGGCTTATTGGGCCGCTGCTTCAGCTGCCGGACTGGGTAAGTGATATTTCACCATATGCGCAGATCCCGGGCGTGCCTGCAGAGGAATGGACAGGCTGGTCTACAGTCATTCTTCTGGCCGTATTTGCCGTTTTCGCCGCAGTCGGAATGTATACGATCAGAAAAAGAGACTTAATTCTTTAAAGTAAGGATAGAAATGGGGAAGCAGCAGTGGCGCACAATAAAAAACGGCGAACAACAAGAAAAAAGAAAGATCTGGTCGACACCGCGCACCGCCTGTTTCTGCAGGAAGGGATAAAAGCGGTCACCATCGAGCAGCTGTGCGCGGAAGCAAGCGCGAGCAAGGCCACATTTTATAAATACTTTACAGACAAAGAAGGCATTTTAAGCGAAATGCTCGACGGCGTGATGCAGGAGTCCAAAGACAAAATGGAAGAACTGATCGGGCAAAGCAGAAAGCATGGGATGACCGAAGAGATGCTTTTGAAGATATTTGATATGAAGGAATACGAATCCTTTTTTCAATCAAGCTTTCTCACGGAATTAATGCAGGATTATCCGCATGTACTGGCCGATTACAGCAGCCGTGGCGAAAAGATAGTCATGCCGGTGTTTCGGGAGCTGGTGGAGCTGGCAAAAGAGCAGGGGATTCTCCGGGAAAATATTAATATTGATTTTTTCATGTCGTATGCCATCTCGCTCCGGCAGATGGTGGCCTTCCGGATTCAGCAGGGGGAGGACGTCCCGGGGAGCATGACGCTTGAAGAATACCAGACGCATTTTTATGATTTGTTTTTGTACGGTATCGTTAAAAGATAAGCAGAAGGGCTGCCGGTTGCCGGCGGCTTTTTTGCGGCAGCTGGAATTTCCACTGGTAGGAGCATTACTTTTTCTGCTACAGTAAAAGTTAAAATAACCAGTTGTTTCAGAAATGATTGGATATGTATCACAAGGGGGCAGAAACGGTGAACATAGGAGAAACGCTGCAGCGACCGGTTTGGAAGGATGCGAGACTGCTTGCCGGAAAAGACGGGGACATCCGGGAGATCCGGCAGGTGAACATGATGGATGCGCCGGATATTGTTGATTATCTGCAGGAGGATGATTTGCTGATAACGACTGGCTATCATTATAAAGATCGTCCTGAGGAATTGAGTATACTCATCGAGCGGATGGACGCTGTAGGATGCGCCGGCATTGGGCTGAAAATCGAGCGTTTTCTCCAGGAGCTGCCGGAGAGCGTCATCGAAAAAGCAGACGAGCTGCAGTTTCCTATTATTGCCCTCCCGGAAGATATCGGTCTTGGAGCAATGGTCAATGATATGCTCAACGACATGCTTTCGGTACGGACAAGAGAGCTGCGCGAAGCGTTAAACATCCACCAGCGGCTGACCGATCATGTAATGCATGGAAAAGGCCTGACAGCACTCCTTGAAGAAGTATGCGAATACATCGGATTTCCGGTTCTGCTGCTGGATGCCTACGACCGTCCGATCTATGCAGGCAAAGGAATGGAAACAGCGCAGAGAGTAATTGAAGCGCACCGCAGGGCAAAACGGGATTTATTTTTAAGCGGAAGTACATACAGCAGCTTCTGCGTGTGGGAAACAGCGCAGACGTACACACTGTTTCCAGTACGGACGCATGAAACACGCAGCGGATGTCTTGTGATCGGCGGAGAAATTCCGATTTATGATAACGGACTTGTGCTGATTATCGACCAGGCTGTGAATGTTATCGGGTTCGAACGAATGAAACAGAGTGCCATCGCTCAATATGAACGGAGAGCCCGTGACGAATTTTTTCAAAATTACATTAACGGAGGCTATTCGTCCGATGAAGAAGCGCGAAACCGGGCGGAGGAAATGGGACTGCCAAACAACCGTAATTATGGCTGTGCCGTCGGTATGCTTGACCCCGAGCCCCGGCTTCCGGTCACCTATACCCAGCAGCAGCGGGAAATGGACCACATGTATGAATACATTGAAGGGGAATTGGGCAAATGGCGCTCCCCGGCCTGGTTTTTCAAAAAAGAGCGGCAGTGTATTATTTTGTGGGAGGAGGAGCAGCTGCATGCAGACACTGATGAAGCTTCAGTGGAAGCACTGCGGCAGCTGCAGGAGGGGATTCAACTGTTTTTTGACCGCTCGATATCCTTTGGCATCGGAAATGCGGCGAGGACGTTTCTTGACATCCCGGCGTCCTACAAAGAGGCGGAAAACACCTTGTACAACAGCCAGCTTACCGGAGAGCGCGGTTTTATACGCTCCTACTATACAAAGGACATCGCCCAGCTTCTCCGGCTGCTGCCCACCGAAGAGCTGGCCTCGTTCAGCCACTCGGTCCTGCAGGAATTAACGGAGGGGGGCCAGGAGGACCAGGGGCTTGTGCAGACGTTATCTGTCTACCTGGAGTCGCACTGCCATGTGGCTGATACGGCCAAACGGCTTTACATTCACCGCAATACGGTGCTCTACCGCCTGGAAAAATGTGAGGAGCGCTTAGGGGTTTCCCTGAAAAATCCCGAAACGACGATGCGGCTGCGCCTGGCACTGCGGGTGCAGAACGTCCTTTCCTCGGAATAATGTAAGATAATCTGCACAAAGCCATTCATTTCCTTAGCGATTATAGATACATTGACTAAAATATTTTGATAATTTTATATAGAACGTCTAATGAAACGAGTCCGGGCCTCCTATAAGATGGATAGTAAGGTAACAATAAAAGGAGGAACACCTAATCATGGCTAACGGAACCAACGGGCTTCGGACTTTTTCATTGGGACTTCAGCATGTACTTGCAATGTACGCCGGAGCGATACTCGTTCCGCTTATCGTAGGACGCGCACTGGAGCTTTCAGCAGAACAGCTGGCATACTTAGTGGCAATTGACCTGCTTTCCTGCGGCGTGGCAACCCTGCTGCAGCTGTGGAGAGGAAAACATATCGGCATCGGACTGCCTGTCATGCTCGGCGTATCATTTGTAGCAGTGACCCCGATGATCAGTATTGGCACCAATTACGGCATAACAGCTATTTACGGATCGATTCTTGTGGCTGGACTGTTTGTCGTTATCTTCGCCAGATTTTTTGGAAAATTACAAAAGGTGTTCCCGCCGATCGTGCGCGGCATTGTCGTAACGATTATCGGGCTTTCGCTTATTCCTACCGGTATCAGAAACATGGCGGGCGGAGAAGGAAGCGAAAACTTCGGCTCCCTTTTTAATCTGCTTTTATCAGTCAGCGTACTCGCCGTGATCATTCTTTTATTCCGGATGTTTACAGGGTTTATGAGATCGCTTGCTGTCTTAATCGGTATTGCCGGCGGCACGATAGCCGCAGCAGTGATGGGACAGGTCTCCTTTGGAGAAGTGATGGAAGCCTCATGGTTCCATTTTCCTCAGCCGCTGTACTTCGGGATGCCGACATTTGAAATTGGACCGATTATCACGATGATTATTGTGTGCAGTGTGATTGTCGTTGAAACGACCGGTGCCTACTACGCAGTCGCCCGTATTACGGAGCGTGAGCTAAACGAGGATGACCTGGTCCGGGGCTACCGTTCCGAAGGGCTTGCAGTCATTATCGGCGGCTTGTTCAACGCTTTTCCCTACAGTACATTTGCCCAGAATGTAGGTCTGCTGGAGCTTTCAAAGGTAAAAACGAGAAACGTTATTTTCTCTGCGGCTATGACACTGGTCGTCCTGGGGCTGATTCCAAAAGTTGCCGCCCTTGTGGTCATCATTCCAACGCCGGTGCTTGGCGGGGCGACGGTCGTCATGTTTGGAATGGTTGTCGTTGCAGGCCTGCAGATGCTCCGTGAGGTCGATTTTAATGATCAGTCGAACCAGCTGGTGGTTGCCTGCTCCGTGTCGCTTGCACTGGGCGCGACAGTAGTGCCCGAGCTGTTTTCAAGCCTTCCGGAAGGGCTTGCCATCATCTTTGGGGATGGCATTATCACTGGTAGTTTAGCCGCAATTTTCATCAATCTCCTATTTAATATACGGTGGAAGGGGGAACATGTATATAATGAAGAAAAACAAAGTAAAGCTTGAAGGAGGAGTAGTGTATGCTGACCATTGAACAAGTAAACCAATTATCCCGCAGGGAATTTATCGACACTTTCGGAGGGGTGTATGAAAATTCTCCGTGGGTGGCAGAGGCAGTTGAACCGGTGAGACCAATGGAATCTGTTGAAGACCTGCATCAGCGGATGGCAGGTGTAGTTATGACATCCGGGGAAGAGAACCGGCGCGCATTGATCCAGGCGCATCCTTCTCTCGGAGAAAAGAAACCGATGAGCGGGGCATCCACTGCCGAGCAGGAAGGCGCTGGCTTAACGGAAATGGAAGAGGAGCAGCAGGAAGAGCTGCGGATATGGAACGAGCGTTACCAGGACAAGTTTGGCATGCCGTTTATTATGGCTGTGAGAGGAAAGACGGCAGAGGATATTTTACAGGCAGTACAAACACGTATGGACCATACCCAGGAGGAGGAAGAACGCCAGGCTCTCCGGGAAATTCACCGCATAGCTTTTCTGCGGCTTGAGGCCATCATTGAAGAGGAGCAGACGGAAACGGTGACTGCATCAAACGAAAGTGTGGACAACACGGGCAGCAGTGCCCCGGCCGAAGAGCATGAATCTTCTGCAGCACTTGCGGCAGAGCCGGCCCGCATGTCGCAGACAGTGACAAGAACAGGCAGTAAAAAGCGGAGAACGATGAGCTACGGCAAAGGTGATGTGTTCGCCTACCGGACGTTTTCGATTCCGTTTACAGATATCACGCCCATACCGGAATCTCCGTATGAAGGCACAAATAACACAATTTTCGGTTTGAATGTCTCCGTTAACATTACCGGGGAAGCCTTTCTTCCGAGCTTTACAGAGGGCGACAACAGTATGGTGGTGGCGACGGACTCCATGAAAAACTTTATTCAGCGTCATCTTGGCAGCTATGAAGGCGCAACGGTGGAAGGGTTCCTCGCTTATGTCGGGGAAGCGTTTCTCGAAAAATATGATCATGTTGAAACCGTAGAAGTATACGCTGACCATCTTCCTTTTGAAAAAGTAAATGTAGACGATACGGGGTACAAAAGCGGTGTAGTGTTTAAAAAATCTCATAACGAAAAACCTGCAGCGATGGTTAAAGTAGGACGGACCTCGTTCGGGGCTCCGGAGATTATTGAGCAGGAGAGCTACGTAAAGGACGTCCAGCTCGTGAAAGTAGTGGACAATTCATTTGTCGGCTTTATCCGGGATGAATATACGACGCTGCCGGAGGACTCCAACCGCCCGCTGTTTATTTATTTAAATATCGGCTGGACATATGAAACGCCGCAGACTGCCTTCGGACAGAACGGGGAAGGCTACGTAGCTGCAGAGCAGGTGAAGGACATTGCAGCTGCTGTTTTCCATGAAACACAGACGGCCTCGATTCAGCAGCTGATCTATTATATCGGCCGCCGGGTGCTTGAGCGGTTCCCGCAGCTCCAGGAGGTCTCTTTCGAGTCGCAGAACCATACGTGGGATACTGTGGTCGAAGATATTCCGGGAAGCGACGGCAAAGTATACACAGAGCCGCGCCGTCCGTACGGCTTCCAGCGCTTTGCGGTACACCGCGAAGATCTGGATGATGAAGGGGAAGTATAAATGGGACTCACAACACATGTGCTTGATCTGGCTTCCGGCCATCCAGGCGAAGGTATAGCTTTAACGCTGTACCGTCTGGAGGGGAGCCGGAAAATTAAAGAAACAGAACGGATCACCAATGCAGATGGGCGGGTGGATGAACCGCTGCTGCAGGCAGATGATATTCAAACAGCTGCGTACGAGGTGGAATTTCAAACAGGGGAATATCTCCGGGAGAAGGGATGGGCAAAGGAGAAGCCGCATTTTCTGGAAACGGTGGCTCTCCGCGTCACGCTTTCGGCGGAAGAAACGTCCTATCACCTCCCGCTGCTGTTGTCCCCCTATGGCTATCAAACGTACCGGGGAAGCTGACTAAAAGCCAGGCAAAGGAGGGACCGTATGGCTGTTCATTCTTCAAACATAATTCAGGATCAAATTGATCAGCTGCTGGAGTGGCTAGCCGGCTTTGGAAAAACAGAAGACGGCGGTGTGACGAGGCTTTTATACGATGAATCGTGGCAGCAGGCCCAGGAAGCAGTAAAGGTGAAAATGGGGGCAATGGGTCTTGAAGCCCGGTATGATGCCGTCGGAAATGTATTCGGATGCCTTGAAGGGACAGAAAAAACAGATAAGGTCGTTATGACCGGCTCCCACATTGATTCCGTCGTAAACGGCGGCATATATGACGGCGCGTACGGCGTGGCTGCTGCAATGCTTGCCGTAGAAAGGCTGAAGCAGACTTACGGGCGGCCGAAGCAGAGCATTGAAATCGTATCGTTCTGTGAGGAGGAAGGAAGTCGTTTTCCAGTCACGTTCTGGGGCTCGGGCCATATTACCGGAAGGCTGTCTGAGGGTGAAACAGAGACCCTGAAGGATACAGAGGGTATCTCTATTGGCCAGGCAATGCGGGCATGTGAATTTGAAGCTGCGGCATCGCTTCCGCTCAGGCGTGAAGACATTGACTCCTTCATTGAGCTTCATGTAGAGCAGGGAGGCACACTGAAAAAAACGAATGCTTCTGTTGGAGTGGTTTCAGATATTGTCGGACAGCGCAGATATCACATTACGGTGGAGGGAGAAAGCAATCACGCCGGAACCACTCCCATGCCGGAGCGTAGGGATGCGGTGGTATTAGCCAGTGAACTGATTACAAATATTACCGCGATGGCGAGGCGGAAGGACGAAAGCATGGTGGCTACGGTGGGCAAAATGGAAATTACGCCAAACGTACCGAACGTCATCGCGTCTAAGGTTGTTTTCAGCCTGGATGTCCGTCATCACAGCAAAGCACTGCTCGAAGAATTCGAGCAGGAGCTCGAAAATCTGTACGCTGCGCAGGCTGAACAGTGCGACATGAGCGTTTCTTCAAATTGCTGGATGGAAGTAGAGCCGGTGCCAATGAGCAGAGACGTATATGAAACGATGTACAAAGCTGCTGAAAGCCTGCATATTTCATCGCAGCTGATGATCAGCGGAGCCGGGCACGACGCCCAGGTCATGGGCAGCTATTATCCGACTGCACTGTTGTTTGTGCCAAGCGAAGCCGGTGTGAGCCATTCCCCGAAGGAATATACCAAATCCAGCGATTTAGAGCAGGGAGTAAAAGTGCTTGAAGAAACACTGTTTCGTTTAGCGTATTAGAAAGGAGAGTAAATATGGGCTATCACCAGGAAATCCAGCCGCCGCTCCGCACGATCATGACACCGGGTCCGGTGGAGGCGGATCCCCGGGTGCTCCGTGCCATGAGCACGCCGGTAGTCGGACAGTTTGACCCAGCCTTTACGAGTATTATGAATGAAACGATGGAGCTTCTTCGCCGCATCTTTCAAACTGAAAATGAATGGGCCTTTCCGGTGGACGGTACCTCCCGTTCGGGTATTGAAGCGGTGCTTGCGAGTGCGATTCACCCGGGAGACCGGGTACTCGTGCCGATTTACGGTCGGTTTGGGTATCTTTTAACTGAGATCGCCGAACGGTACGGCGCAGAGATCCACACGCTCGAAAAGGAATGGGGCTCGGTCTTTTCCCCAGAAGAAGTCATCGAGGAAATGGACCGTGTGAAGCCGGATATTGTTGCGATGGTGCACGGCGAAACGTCGACCGGCTGCATTCAGCCGCTTAAAGAAATCGGACGCGCCTGCCGGGCACGCGGGATCTACATTGTAGTGGATGCGGTGGCTACAATTGGCGGTGTCCCGGTCAAAACAGATGAATGGTGTCTGGATGCGGTCATTGGCGGGACGCAGAAATGCTTCAGCGTTCCGTCCGGAATGGCTCCGCTTACGTACAATGAACGCCTCGAGCGCCGCTTTCAGGCGCGGAAAAAAGTGGAACGGGGGATTGCGACAGAGGCAGATAAGCAGCCGGAGGCACCGATGATTCGGAGTAATTACTTTGATCTCAGCCAGCTGCAGGACTACTGGGGCCCGCGGCGCCTGAATCATCATACCGAAGCGACGTCGATGGTTTATGCGCTTCATGAAGGCTCGAGACTGATCGTCAACGAAGGGCTCGAATCCCGCTTTGCCCGGCACCGCTACCACGAAGAAGCGCTGAAAGCCGGTTTAAAGGCAATGGGCCTGTCGCTGTTTGTTGAAGGCGAACAGAAGCTGCCGGTCGTCACCTGCATTAATGTCCCGGAGGGCATTGACGCAGATGAAGTCCGCAAAATGCTGCTTGAACAGTTCGGGATTGAAATCGCGTCGTCCTTCGGACCACTGCACAGCAAAATCTGGCGCATTGGCTCCATGGGCTACAGCTGCCGGAAGGAAAACGTGCTGGCTGTGCTCGGAGCGCTCGAATCAGTGCTTTTATACGCCGGGGCCCAGGTGAATCCCGGCACTGCCCAGCAGGCAGCCCTGTCCTTTTATATGCAGAAAAAAGATACAAAAGCTACGGCTGAAGTATAGGAGGACACATAAAAATGTATGATCTGCTGATTAAAAATGGAACCGTTGTCCGCCCAGCCGGTACAGAAGTAACTACGGTGGCAGTCTCAGACGGAAAAATAGCAGCCTTTGGCGTTTCTGATGAAACCAAAGCGCAAAGCGTAGTAGACGCTGATGGAATGCTCGTCATGCCGGGAGCGGTAGATGTTCACGTTCATTTCAGCGAGCCCGGCCGGGACTGGGAAGGCTTCGAAACAGGCTCCCGGATGCTTGCAGCGGGCGGCATCACTACATATATGGATATGCCGTTAAACGGTATTCCTTCTACGATCACGACGGAAAATGCCGAAGAAAAAGCAGCGCTTGGCCGGCAGAAATCCGTCCTGGACTTTGGGCTTTGGGGTGGCCTCGTGCCCGGGGGAGTAGAACATATTCCGGCTATGGCGGCGCGGGGCATACGTGTGTTCAAAGCCTTTATGTCGCCGAGCGGCAACCCGGAATTTGAACGGGCGGATGATGAAACGCTGTTCCGGGGGATGCAGGCAATTGCCGAACACGGAGGAATGCTCGGTCTTCATGCAGAAAGCGCACCGGTAGTGAATACGCTCAGCCGGCAGCTCGAGGAGCAGGGGCGCACGGAAGCGGATGATTATTTGGCTTCCAGGCCGGTGGAAGCAGAGCTCGAAGCGGTGCAGCGCGCCCTCGTTTTTGCGAAGCAGACAGGCTGTCCGCTGCACTTTGTACATATCAGCTCTGCTGAGGCGGTCCAGGTGATTCAGCGCGCAAAAGCAGCCGGACAGGATGTTACGCTCGAAACCTGCGCCCATTATCTGATGTTTGACCACGAAGCACTGCGAATGCGCGGAGCTGAAGCAAAATGCGCGCCGCCATTACGGGAGGCCCCGGTACAGCAGGAGCTTGTATCCAGATGGAAGCAGGGGGATATAGATATGGTGACCTCCGATCATTCACCGTGTCCGGAAGAGTTGAAAGAAGGCGGGCTGTGGCAGGCGTGGGGAGGTATTTCGAGCGGTCCATACACGCTGTTGAGTGTACTCGAGCTCACAGCGAAGCACGGCCTGCCATGGGAAAAAGCAGCAGCTTGCACTGCAGAGCATCCGGCGTACCGTTTTGGGCTGCATCAAAAGGGGAGCCTGGAAGAAGGGAAGGATGCAGACATCGTGCTGATCGACATCCACGAAGAAACGACAGTGACGCGCGAAACGATGCACATGCGTCATAAGCACAGTTTGTTTGAAGGGCATCGTTTTCCACACCGGATTCATTCAGTCTGGCAGCGGGGCACAGAAATTTATAACGGAAAAACTGATACATTTACAAATAGACAAGGAAGGTGGCTGCAGGAATAATGATCCGGCAGCCACTTTTTTCAGCGCAGAAGGCGGTTAATGAATTTACGTGCTGTACGGTTGGCAGAGCGGCGCGCGAGGCGTTTACCCAGAGATCCGTTTTTGGCTGCCTTTACATCACCAGTCACACGGTTCGCCTTTAAAATCGTACGTGCGATCTTTTGAAAAGCCATATGGACACTCCTTTCCGTGAACTTCTTGTTGTATAGTATATATCCTTATTTTCACAAAAATAAGCCTCCAAATGAATTTCATTTGAAGGCCTGGAGGCGTAAAAGGTTTATTTCAGCAGCCATTCGTGATCCGGATCATTATGGAACTTCCACTGGCGTACCGGCCCGGCCATGACATTTAAATAATAAGCCTGGTAGCCTGCAGGAGCTGCCACCGGATGGTAGCCTTTAGGTACCATCACGACATCGTTGCTGTTTACGACCATCGTTTCATCAAGATCTCTCGGATCGTCGTAAACGCGGTGAATCAAAAATCCGCCTTTCTCCGGATCCACTTTATGAAAGTACGTTTCTTCAAGGTAGGACTCGTGCGGAAGATTTTCGGTATCGTGCTTGTGCGGCGGATAGCTCGACCAGTTTCCTTCCGGTGTATACACCTCCACTACGAGCACGCTCTCGGCTTCTTCAGAATCCGGGAGGATATTATGCACTCTCCGGGACATGGAGCCGGAGCCGCGGTCTTCTGTTCCTACATCATCCGGACCGATCAGGCGGGCGTTGTACTTTCCGGTTGCCGGTGCCTTACAGACGGCGAGTTCAATATCTGTAGTCGCCTTGACCTCGAAGCGGTCTTTGGCCGGAACGTATACTGAATACGGCGGAATTTTTTCGAAAACACTCATGCGTTTGCCGAGGTTTTCAAAGGATTCATTGCTGGTCTGTATGTCTGCTTTGCCGCTTAACAGCACGAGGCATGCTTCGTTATCTTCGGTGTCAGCCTGAATGCTTTCGCCCTCCTGCACACGGTACACCTGGAAGCCGACATAACTCCATCCGGCGCTTTCCGGGGTAACATCGTGAATTTTTTGTGCGTTAATGTCTGGTTTTACAACTAAGTTTGGCATACATAAACATCCTTTCTAAGAGGTTTCAATTGTTTCGGATTCCACATCAGCAACATATACGGTTTTCTTCTCTTTCCATGCTTTTGCTGCAGCCAGTGCAGCCGTCTGGGCGGCAATGCCGTCATCACCGGTGCAGACAGCCGGGGTGTTGGACTGCACGGATTCAGCGAACATTGCAATTTCGCGCTGAAACGCTGTTTGATAACGTTCGAGGAAGAAATGCACCGGCTTTTCCGATTTAATAAAATCGTCCTGCCACCACTCCACCTGATGGATTGGCTGGTTCGGCACTGTGGCTGCCCCGTTGGAGCCAAACAGCTCGAGACGCTGATCGTAGCCGTAGACCGCCCGCCGGCTGTTTTCAATCACACCGACCGCCCCGCTTTCGAATGTTAAAGAAATAACAGCCGTGTCAATGTCGTCGTAATCGTTGAACCGCTTATCGGTCAGCGCACCGCCGTGCACAGAAATCGCTGCGATATTTTCTCCCATAATATAGCGGGCCATATCAAAGTCGTGAATGGTCATGTCCACGAACAGTCCTCCGGATTTCGCCACGTATTCCATGGGAGGGGGGGAAGGATCGCGTGAGACGATCTGAAGCATCTCGGGGGTGCCGATCTGGCCGTTAATCCGCATCTTCCGCACCTGCTGAAAGGAAGGATCAAAGCGGCGGTTGAAGCCGAGCTGAAAAACAAGGCCCGCTTCCTTAGCCGACTTGACGATCCGGCGGGATTCTTCAATATCAAAGCTGATCGGCTTTTCACAGAAAATATGTTTCTTGTTTTGAATGGCCTTATCAATGAGAGAGATATGCTCCGAGGTGGCAGCGCAGATGAAGACGGCATCAATTTCGGGATCGTGAAGAATATCTTCAGCGTTAGACGTAACATACTGCGGAGAAAAGGCCTGCTCGATTGTTTCAAGAGCAGAGGTGTTTATATCTGCGACAGCCCGGAGAGCAGTGGCCGGAAGATAATGAAGGTTTTCTATATGCAGCCGGCCGATGCGCCCGGCGCCGATAACACCTATATTAACCATATGCAGAACCTCCATAAAATGTATTTTGAAGAAAGCGCTTAACTTTAATGTGAATTATACATTAATGAATCGCTTACATCAATCAAAGAATGAGATTTTTCAGAAAACATGCAGCAGCGTTCACCATTAATATAGAAATTAAAGAAAAATCAAAAAAATACTTTACATCTGAATGCGCTTTCTTTAGAATCAAACGTATAGAAGAGGAAAGCGCTTAACCATAAATCGATTAAAATAACGAAGGGTGGTTATGTTTTAATGGAATTTCCAAAAAACCGTTCAAGGGATCTGGTTGGCATGGGCCGGCTGACGATTGACATGAACGCGAATGAAATCAACCGTCCGATGGAAGAAACGCGGACGTTTACGAAATATGTGGGAGGTTCTCCGGCAAATATTACGATTGGGGCATCGAGACTCGGTCTCAGCACCGGCTTTATCGGCAAGATAGCAGATGACCAGATGGGTAATTTTATCCGCGGCTACTTTGAAGAAAATAATATCAATACGGAAAATATAAAAACAGACGATACGGGGGCGGTGACTGGTCTTGCCTTTACGGAAATTATCAGTCCGGAAGACTGCAGTATACTTCTGTACAGAGACAACGTAGCGGATTTGAAAATCAGTCCGCTCGAAATTTCCGAGGAATACATTAAAAATACATCCGCGGTAATGTTTTCGGGCACGGCGCTTGCTGCGAGCCCTTCCCGGGAAGCGGTCTTTCTGGCGGCAGAATATGCGCATAAACACGGAACGAAGGTGCTCTTTGATATTGACTTTCGTCCGGCGACGTGGAAATCAAAAGAAGAAACCGCCACGTACTACAACCTGCTGGCTGAAAAAAGCCATCTGATTATTGGAACAAGAGACGAATTCAATATGATGGAAAACATGGAGTCAGAAATGGATGGAAGCGATGATAAGACTGCTGCGAAGTGGTTTAATCACTCGGCGGAGATTGTGCTGATTAAGCACGGAGCCGAAGGCTCGTTTGCCTACACAAAGGACGGGGACTATTTCACCGGGAAAACCTTTGAAACTGAAGTGCTGAAAACATTCGGGGCAGGAGACGCCTACGCTTCCTCCTTTGTTTACGGTCTGATGCAGGGGTGGGAAGTCGACCGGGCAATGGATTTTGGCGGTGCGTCTGCAGCCATTGTCATTTCCCGGCACAGCTGCTCCGAAGCGATGCCGAATGCGGAAGAAGTACAGGAATTCATTGATGAAAGTGTGAGAAAAGGTACCATAAAGTCCTAAGAAGACAGAATGCTCCGGTATAATCATGTGAAAGTACTTCAAAAAGCAATTCTATAATTTGTTTATATAGAAAGGACGATGAAGAATATGCAGGAACAAGCAGTAACCACACTGAAAAATTTTATCGGCGGCGAATGGGTGGAGTCCCGGTCGGCGACCGACAAGGTGTACAATCCGGCCACCAGTGAGGTGATCGCCCACGTGCCGCTCTCCTCGAAGGAGGAAGTGGACGAAGCTGTGAAGGCGTCCAAAGCCGCCTACCGGGACTGGTCGAAAAAGCCGGTCCCGCAGCGGGCCCGTATCCTGTTTGCCTACCAGCAGCAACTCATCGAACACTGGGACGAGCTCGCCGAGATCATTACGCTCGAAAACGGCAAAAATCTGAAGGAAGCCAAGGGTGAAGTGCAGCGCGGCATTGAGTGCGTGGAATTCGCCGCCGGGGCGCCGACACTCATGATGGGCGACCAGCTGCCGGACATTGCCACCAACATTGAGTCCGGCATGTACCGCTATCCGATCGGCGTGGTCGGCGGGATCACCCCGTTCAACTTCCCGATGATGGTGCCGTGCTGGATGTTCCCGCTTGCGATCGCCTGCGGCAACACGTTCGTGATGAAGCCGTCCGAGCGGACGCCGATGCTGGCAAACCGGCTCGCCGAGCTGTTCGAGGAAGCCGGGCTTCCGAAGGGCGTGCTTTCGGTGGTCCACGGCGCGCATGACGTCGTGAACGGCCTGCTCGAGCACGACGACGTGCCGGCGATTTCCTTTGTCGGCTCGCAGCCGGTGGCCGAATACGTGTATAAAAACGGCACCGCCCACGGCAAACGCGTGCAGGCGCTCGCCGGTGCCAAAAACCACACCCTTGTCATGGAGGACGCGGACCTCGATAACGCCGCCTGGCAGATTCTGAACGCCGCCTTCGGCTCCGCCGGGGAACGGTGCATGGCCGCCTCCGTGGTCGCGGTGCAGGAAAGCGTCGCCGACCAGCTGGTCGAAAAGATCCAGGCGTACGCGGACGACGTGACCATCGGCAACGGCCGTGAAAAAGACGTGTTCCTCGGACCGGTGATCCGCGAAGGGCACCTCGAGAAAACGAAGGCCTATATCGACAAAGGCGTCGAAGAAGGCGCGACGCTCGTGCGCGACGGCCGCCAGGATGAGGTCGCGAAGGAGGGCTACTTTATCGGCCCGACGATCTTTGACCACGTACAGCAGACGATGACGATCTGGCAGGATGAAATTTTTGCGCCGGTGCTGTCCATCGTGCGCGTGCCGGACCTGACCGCCGGCATCGAATGGGCGAACGAGTCCCGCTTCGCGAACGGGGCGTGCCTGTTCACGAGCTCCGGCCACAGCGTCCGGGAATTCCGGGAGAACATCGACTCCGGGATGCTCGGGATCAACGTGGGCGTGCCGGCGCCGATGGCGTTCTTCCCGTTTTCCGGCTGGAAGGATTCCTTCTACGGCGACCTGCATGCGAACGGCAAGGACGGCGTCGAGTTCTACACCCGCAAGAAAATGGTCACCGCCCGCTGGTAAACGTATAGCTTCAGCCCAATAGCACAACACCCGGACTGTCTTCTCTTTCCTTTCTATTCTGAGAGAGGAGAAGGCAGTTTTTTCTTCTATAAAACGACAACAGGAAGGGGATTTTTATGCCCGTATTAACGACAGCACAGGCAATCGTACGTTTTTTGGAGCAGCAGTATATTGAATGGGACGGCGAGGAAATCCCGTTTGTAGATGGAATGTTTACGATTTTCGGCCACGGTAACGTTCTTGGCCTCGGCCAGGCTCTTTCTGAAGCGAAGCGGCTCCGGGTGTACCAGGGAAAAAACGAGCAGGGGATGGGGCATGCGGCTATATCGTATGCTAAACAGAACAATCGCAAACGCATCATCGCCTGCACGTCTTCAGTCGGACCTGGCTCTGCCAATATGGTGACAGCGGCAAGCGTGGCGACAGTAAACAACGTGCCGCTGCTTCTTTTTCCGGGAGACATCTTCGCAAGCCGCCAGCCGGACCCGGTGCTGCAGCAGGTGGAGCAGCCTCACGACTTAACGCTTTCCACTAACGATGCGTTCCGTCCGGTAAGTAAGTTCTGGGACCGTATAACAAGGCCCGAACAGCTGATGAGCTCCTTAATCCAGGCGATGCGTGTATTAACAAATCCGGCAGAAACCGGCGCTGTTACCGTGTCCGTGCCACAGGACGTCCAGGGGGAAGCGTACGATTTTCCGGAATCGTTTTTCCAGAAACGTGTTCACCGTGTTTCGAGAAAAGTGCCGGATGAACGTTCGGTGAAGGAAGCAGCAGCTTTAATCCGGAGCAAAAAGCGTCCGTTTATTATTTGCGGTGGAGGCGTGCGTTATTCAGAGGCGGGAGAAAGCCTGAAAAAAATGGCTGAAGCCTGGAACGTGCCAATCGCAGAGACGCAGGCCGGCAAGAGTGCGGTGGAAAGCACGCATGAGTGGAATGTCGGCGGTCTTGGGGTAACCGGTAACCTGGCAGCGAATACGCTGGCTCCGAAGGCGGATGTTATTATTGCAGTAGGTACGCGTCTGGCTGACTTTACCACCTCCTCGAAGCAGCTGTTCCAGGACGAAAATGTCGAATTTATTTCAATCAACGTGTCGGAATTTCACGGGGTGAAAATGGATGCAGCCCCATTAATCGGGGACGCTCAGGCTGTAATTGACGCGCTGGTAAACGAAACCGGGGACTATACGTCTGAATTTCAAAAAGAGACCGAAGAGGCAAAGGCGGCCTGGGCCACGGAAAAAGAGCGGCTTTATTCTGTCCGCTACACAGAAGAAGGATTTACGCCGGAAATCGCCGGTCATCTTGATGAGGAGCTGCAGGAGTACCGTAAAGTGCTTGGCACGGATCTGGCGCAGACGACAGCACTTGGTATTGTGAACCGGGAAATCGATGAAAACGCTGTAGCCGTCGGAGCGGCCGGAAGTCTGCCTGGCGACATGCAGCGCCTTTGGGAGTCGAGCCAGAAATACCGGTACAACATGGAATACGGCTATTCCTGCATGGGCTATGAAATTTCCGGAGCGTTCGGGGCCAAGCTCGCAGAGCCCGACAAGGAAGTATATGCCATGGTCGGGGACGGCAGCTTTTTGATGCTGCATTCGGAAATGATTACAAGCGTCCAGGAAAACAAAAAAATTAACGTGATGCTGTTCGACAATTCCGGCTACGGCTGCATTAATAATCTGCAGATGGGCAACGGTATGCAGAGCATTGGCACAGAGTTTCGCCATCGTGATGAAGCAAAGGATGAAATGTGCGGCAGTGTGATGCACATTGACTATGCAAAAGTAGCTGAAGGCTACGGCCTGAAAACGTACCGGGTCACGACAGAGCAAGGGTTGAAAGAAGCTATCGCTGACGCGAAAAAGCAGACGGTGTCTACGCTGATTGATGTAAAGGTGCTGCCGAAGACGATGACCGGGGATTATGAATCCTGGTGGCACGTCGGGGTTTCAGAGGTTTCTGAGCGTGAAAGTGTACGGGAGTCCTTTGAAGAAAAAGAAAAGCAGCTGCAGCATGCCCGGAAATATTAAATGATTAAACGCGTTCATAGCCCCGGCTTTGGACGCTTTTTTTAACTGGAAATTATCTTTTTGATAAATCGCTTACATTTTTTCCGTTTACCCCTTGAATTACCTGAAAGGAAACGATAGTATAAACATAAGTTAAGCGCTTACTCAAAAACAATTATAATAACTATAAAAAACAGTGCAGGAGGTTCTAGGTCGTGGATAAAGTAAAGGTTGGAATACTGGGAGCGGGGCACATCGCTGCAGTGCATGCTGCTCTTTTAAAGCAGGATGAACGGGTCGAAATCGTTGGAATTGCTGATATTTTTGAAGAAAAGGCGAAGGAGCTGGCCGCAGAAGCAGGCCCGGAAGTTCAAACAGCGGGCTCCATCGAAGAGCTGATTGCACTTGGTGTGGACACGGTCTACGTCACCACGCCAAACACGATGCATGTCAGTCCGGTTCTTCATTGCTTGAAGAATAATGTAAACGTCTTCAGCGAAAAGCCAATGGCCACCTCGGAGGAAGAAGCAAAACAGATACGCGATGCCGCCCGGGAGTCTAAAGGCTGCTACAATCTTGGCATGAACCGCAGGTATGCCTATGTGTATAAAAAAATTAAAAGCTACATGGATTCGGGGCAGCTGGATGCGTACTCCGCCCATTTCAAAATGAACCGGGGAGAGCTGCTGCATCCTGCCTGGACTTCAGATCCAACGAAGACTGGAGGCTTTTTATATGAAACGCCGTTTCATTTGATGGATCTCTGCCGCTATTATTTCGGGGAAGTAAAGAAAGTGAAATGCGAAGCAACACAGGCCGTGTCAGACAGCGAGCTTGATAACTTTGCGATTCTTTTAACCTTTGAATCCGGCCTGGTCATGACGTTCAACACCTTCGCCCATTCCGGATGGAGCTTCCCGTTTGAAGCGATTGAAATCTACGGCAAATACAGTACGGCGTCAACCGCTGAACTCGAAACGGTGAAAATTGCCTGCGGCCTTGAAGGGGAGATTGATTCCTCGGATTACCACCTTATGCCTGTCAGTAAAAAATGGGGATATGAAGAAGAAAACCGGCTGTTCATTGATGCTCTGGTCAACGGTACAGAACCGCCGGTAAATGCAGAGGAAGCGTACAAATCAACCTTCCTGTTAACAAGCATTTATGAAAGCGCTAAAACCGGTAAAGAAATAAATATTGCCGACCGGTTAAATAAAGTAATTTCTTAAGATAAAGAGAAAAGGAGTGGCCAGAGGCCATAAAGAAGAGCAGCTAAGTCAGGCGGACAGGAAAAACACAGGAGGTGCGCAAATGGCACAGAACGATATAAGAGTAGCGGTGCTCGGACTCGGACGGCTGGGATTGTTTCATGCAAGCAACATGATGAACAAAGTAAAAGGAGCCGAGCTGATACTGGTGTGTGATCCACTCGCCGAGCATGCCGAAATGGTGGCTGAACAGCTTGGGGTGGAACGCTGGACGTCTGACCCTGAAGAAGTGTTTGCCGATCAGGAAGTGGACGCGGTAGTGATTGTAACGCCGACCAGTACGCACGCTGATATGATTACAAAAGCCGCCCGCAGCGGCAAGCAGATCTTTGTGGAAAAGCCGCTGACCTCCACGGTGGCAGAAGCCGAAGAGGTGATCAAAGTTGTTGAAGAGACCGGCGTTGTATGCCAGGTCGGCTTCATGAGAAGGTACGACCCTGGTTTTCATGATGCCAAGGAGCGTATTGAAGCCGGAGAAATCGGCAAACCGATTTATTTTAAAGGCTTCTCCAGAGACAGCGGCTCACCGCCTGCCTCTTTCATTAAAAACAGCGGCGGCATATTTCTGGACTGCTCCATTCATGACTACGATATGGCCCGGTATTTAATGGGCTCGGAAATTTCTTCAGTTTCCGGCCACGGCCGCATTCTTATCAATTCCTTCATGGAAGAATACGGAGATGTCGATCAGGCGATTACGTATTTGGAATTTGAAAACGGAGGAGCCGGGGATGTAGAAGCAAGCAGAACGTCTCCGTACGGCCATGACATACGGGCAGAGATTATCGGCACCGAAGGAGCGATCTTTGTCGGTTCGCTCCGTAACAGCGATGTGACAGTGCAAAGCAGCTCGGGAAGCAACCACGAGATTGTGCCAAATTTCCAGACACGGTTCCGGGAAGCTTATATTCTCGAGCTCGAACAATTTATTAAATGCGTCAAAGGAGCCGAGGAGCCAAGGGTCACTTCACTGGATTCCAAAATCAATATGCAGGTAGCGCTTGCGGCCACCGAATCATTTAAACACAACGGAGAACGCATTTATATGAAGGATGTTCACCAGGATAAAGTTTATACCGACTAAATAGACACGGGAAAATATAACGAAATGATAAGAAAAGGGGTGCAGCATATGGCGGGGCTTGGGAACTACGAGTTCCATCTCGGAATTGCAGCTATCAGCTGGGTGAATGATGATATTCCGGGACTGGGAGACCACTATTCACTGGATCAGATTTTAGGAGAAATGCGGGAAATCGGGTACGAAGCGACGGAAATGGGTCGCACCTTTCCACGTAACCTTGACGAATTAAAAGCAATTCTCGAAGCGCACGATATTACGCTTGCCAGTAAATTCGTCGGCACGCAGTTTTCCAATCTGCAGCATAAGGAACAGGAAGTCCGCGATTTCGAAGAATGGGTCCGGTTTTTGAAAGACATGGACTGCGAATACGTAATTGTGTGTGAAATGGGCAACTCGATGCACTGGGATAAAGATGATCCTGACAAAGCAAAAATTACAGCACCGTCAGAAGCACAGTGGAAAAGCATGGTGGACGGCTTGAACGAAGCCGGGCGCATCGCGGAAAAATACGGACTCAAGCTCGTGTATCATCCGCATGCCGGCACGATTGTAGAACAACGCGAGGACGTGGACCGCCTGATGGCAGAAACCGACAAGGATGCTGTATCGCTGCTGTATGATACCGGACATGCCTTTTTCGGCAACTACGACCCGATGGATCAGCTGACGCGCTACTACGACCGCATTAAGTACGTACACTACAAGGACGTACGGGAAGACATATGGAACAGGACGATTAAAGAAAACCTGACGTTCCGGGAAGCTGTACTCGAAGGCCTGTTCACCGTTCCCGGCGACGGCTGCATCGATTTTGCGCCTGTCCTTGAAGAACTGATGAAACGGGGCTACCGGGGATGGACAGTAGTAGAAGCAGAACAGGATCCAGACGTTGCCCCGCCGTATAAATATGCGAAAATGGCGAAGGATCATCTGGATGAAACGATGGACAGGATCCTGGAAAAATACGGGGAAAAAGCCGGCAGATAAACGAACGAAGGCATTTCGAGTGAATATCGAAATGCTTTTTTCTGCTTCAGGGAGCCTGCACTTCCGGAGGTTCGCAGTGAATTTTGTTTTCTCCTGGGCCAGAAAGCTTAAAAGAAAAGGCTCTCCCGGTGGATAGGAAGGAACGGAGGATTTATAATAAACGAAACGACAAAAATGAGGAAGATAAAATGAGACCGACAATTTACGACATCGCTGAGCGGGCCGAAGTTTCGATCGCTACAGTGTCAAAGGTGATTAACAACAAAGGAAAAATAGGGGAGAAAACCAAACAGCGGGTGCTCGCTATTATGGATGAGCTTGATTATCAGCCGAGCACGGTGGCTTCTGCTCTGACAGGAAAGCAGACGAATACGATCGGTCTGCTGGTTCCTGATATTGCCAACTCTTTTTTTGCCGAGCTTGCGAGAAGCGTGGAAGATACAGGGCATGCCGGCGGGTTCAATGTTGTTATATGCAATACCGACAATAATCCAGAAAAAGAAATTCAATATTTGTGGTGGCTGAATCAAAAAAGAGTGGACGGTATTATTCTGGGAACAGGCATACAAAACACGAAAGCGCTGCAGGATTTTATGAAACAGAACATTCCCCTCGCGCTCGTGGCGAGAGATGCTTCCGAGATTAACGTAGACACGGTGCTCGTTGATGATTACCGGGGCGGATACGCGGCTACGAAGCATCTGCTCGAAGCAGGACATTCCCGGATTGCTTTTGTTGTAGGCGAGATGAATAATTCGAGTGATACAGAGCGGCTGAAGGGCTTTTACGAAGCGTACGACGAGCACGGGGTAAACCGGGAGGAAGCAGTGATTGTAAAAGGCAATAATTCGATTGACGATGCTAAACAATCCATGCGCCAGATTCTGCAGGAGAAGCCGGATATTACCGCAGTTTTTGCTTTGAATGACTTTTTAGCGATCGGCTGTATTCAGGCAGGCAAAGAAGCAGGACGCCGGGTGCCCGAGGATTTGTCGGTTGTCGGCTTTGATGATACATTTATTGCTACGCTGAGTGATCCGCCGCTGACTACAGTAGCGCAGCCCATCCTTGAAATGGGGCGGCTGGTGACCCAGATGCTTGTGGACCGGATCGGTGGCAAAAACGAAACGACGCGAACCGTTATTTTAAATCCGGAGCTGCACGTGCGTAAGACGACCGCAGGCATAAAAGAAGCAGAAAGGGATGTTAAGAGCTCATGAAATACAACACGCTTGGAAAAACAAACGAAGAGGTTTCTGTCGTAGGTATTGGAACATATCAATTCGGCGGCGAATGGGGGAAAACCTTTACTCAGAAAGAAGTCGATGGTCTGTTTGAAGCAGCAAGAACGGAAAACCTTAATTTTATTGATACCGCTGAATGCTACGGGGACCATCTTGCGGAAGAACTCACCGGCACAGCCATTCAAAAGGACCGCGATCAGTGGTTTGTAGCCTCCAAATTCGGCCATCATTTTCATGGGCCGAATGACCGGACCCGGCACTATGATCCAGAGGATGTGCAAAAGCAGCTCGAAGCCTCACTCCGGGCGCTCCGGACAGATTACATTGATCTTTACCAGTTTCATTCGGGCACAGACGAAGAGTTTCAGGATGATAAGCTGTGGACGATGCTCGATAAACAGAAAAAAGCAGGCAAAATCCGTCATCTTGGCCTTTCCGTGAAAAAACAGGACTACATGAATCAGATCAGGCAGGCAGAAGCTGTCGGTGCAGAAACAATACAGCTCGTGTACAATCGTCTTGACCGTAACAACGCCGAGGATGCTTTTCCGGAATGTGACCGCCAGAATCTCGGTGTTATCGCCAGAGTCCCGATGGCGAGCGGCTACTTGAGCGGAAAATATACACCTGGAGCTTCCTTTGAAGAGAATGATGTCCGCCACCGTCATCCACAAAATGAGCAGGAAGCAGCCCTTCAGGAAGCCCTGCGGCTCAAGGAGAGTCTGCCGGATGATGTGCCTCTTGCCCAGTGGGCCCTTGCCTGGTGCCTGGCCAACTCAAGTGTGGATGCTGTCATCCCCGGCTGCAAAACGCCGGAGCAGCTGGTAAGCAACGCCAAAGCTGTAGACCTTCTTGATAATAAAGACAGTTCCCTGTTCACTATTTAACTGAACCAGCTGACGCCTTTTCCTGAATAGGGAGGGGCGTTTTTTACGTAAAGAATAGAAAATTGTCTTTGAAGTAAAGCTGTTGTTTCTTTCGGGAAGCAGAAGGGAATAGTGGGGTAATAATTCATAAACAGGAAGGATGAGGGAGTGTGGCAGAGGTAGAATACTGGAAACAGTTCGTAGTAGAACCACAAATGCTCGAGGCTTCAAAAACGGAAGTGTCTGACGTGTTGAAGGTTTGGAAGAACGGAGAAAAAGACGCAATCGTGATAGTGGATGAAGACAGCCGCCCAGTGGGTGTTCTCGATGAAACAAAAGTGTGGAATCACATCTACAAGGAAAAAAGCCTTGATAAAAAAATTAAGGACGGATGGATCTTAGAAGTTTCCCAGATTACGGAAGGACAGATTCCGGAATCATGGGAACAGCAGTATCCGCCAATCGCAGTCGTTAACAAAAAGGGGAGAGTCACCGGTGTCTGGACGGAAAAAGCGTTAAAAGAGCTACATACGTCTGAAACGGCTTCTTCCCCTACCTTCCGGCCCTCCATTGCCTCCTTCCGGCGTATCATAGGGGAAAATGAAGAGGTGCACCGGGCGATCCAAACAGCGAAGCGGGCCGCTAAAACGAAAACCCCCGTCTGGCTTTCCGGGGAAACGGGCACAGGCAAGGAATTGTTTGCCCAAGCGATTCATCAGGAAAGCGGCAGAACAGGAGAATTTGTAGCGGTGAACTGCGCCTCCATCCCGGACGCTAACCTTGAAGAGGAATTATTCGGAAAAGAAGTCCCAATGCAGCCCCAGCAGGGTGCTGTTGGCTTGCTTGAAGCAGCTCATGAAGGCACACTGTTTCTCGACGAAGTAGGCAATATGTCTATGGCGATGCAGGCAGCTCTTTTGCGCGTGCTTGAAGATTCGTATGTACGTAAGATTGGCAACGCAGCCCCGATTCCGGTAAACATGAAGATCATTTCTGCTACTAATGAAAATATTGAACAGCTGGTGGAGGAAGGGAAATTCCGCCGGGACCTGTATTACCGCCTGCATGTGGTACCCGTAGGCCTCCCGCCGCTCCGAGAGCGGACCGAAGATCTCCCGCTTCTGGTGGAATACTATAATACGCATTTTTCCACTGAGCTGGGTGTGAAGCCGTTAAAAATAACAAATAAAGCCATGGAAGCCATGAAACAGTATGACTGGCCGGGGAACATCCGGGAATTGATGAATGTTATTGAGCAGCTTTCTGCGATGCACGACGGCGGGAAAATACGTACGGAAGACCTTCCCATCTCTTCTGTGAAAGCCCGCGAAGCCACAGAGCCCGTTCAGGCAGCCCGGACCGAAAGCGCGAACGCAGCAAACTGGAAGGACCAGAAATCGGCCCAGGAGCAGACCATGATTAAGCAGGCGCTTGAAGAAGCAAACGGCAATAAGACAGAAGCTGCCAAAAAGCTTGGCATCCACCGGACAACGTTATATAAAAAAATGCGTGATCATCATATGTAACACAAAAAAAGCAGGAGCTCTCCTGCTTTTTTTCAGGCTGTCGAGAAAGTCTCCTTTCTCGGCAGTTTTTTTGTAGGCAAGCGCCCCGAAGGGTCGTATACTAAAAAGAAAAGGGGCGATATCGCCATGCTTGGCAAAG